>JAHHLP010000605.1 GCA_018679295.1 Rhodothermia bacterium | reverse complement strand
ACACAAACCGACTGGAAGGAGGCTGCCACGGAGGAAGCGCGGAAGAAATGGAAAAAGATGCCCGACGGTCTGGATTTGACAAGAAAGAAGAGACGCCTTCGTGACCACCTCGTGAGGAGAGGCTTCGACTTTGGTATAATCCGCGAAGTGATGGAGGAGGTGGCTAATGGAGGGACCTAAAGAAGGAACGCAACTGCGAAGCGGTATCCGTGAGCGAACGGATCCATCCATTGCCGCCGCCGAACCCGCTGACAAGAGATCCGGATTTACAATCGACCGGATCGTGCGGATTGTTATCGCCACGGTTTCAATTCTACTCGTCGGCGCAGCGCTCTGGTATTTTTCACGGCTAGTGATCTACCTGCTGGTTGGCGCCATACTGGCCTACTCCCTCCGTCCTCTTGTAGACCGAATTCAGGGATTAGGAGTGACGCGCATTCCAGCCATCGTGATCACGTTCTTTCTCTTCGTCGGGTTCTTGAGTATGCTGGCCGGCTCGCTTGTCCCGTTCGTTGCGGATCAGGTCCGCGAGTTATCACAGTTGGTTTCCGTGGAGAAGATCTCGGTGATCGCAGCGACGATAGAGGATCGTCTCTCGCAGGTCGTTCCTGTAGCCGAGGGCGCCGTTATCGACGGTGTGACCAGGGTCTTCCAAACGCTCTTTCAGGAGCAGGGAGTGTCGACTGTGATGGGATCATTGGTAGACATTTTTACAAACCTCTTCTACGCCTTCATCATCGTTCCATTCATCTCCTTCTTTTTTCTGAAGGACGGGCCCATGATTCGACAGGGGGTAATGCATACCGTGCCGAACAGATACTTTGAGGTCACGCTGAGCGTAGTCGAGAAGGTTGAATCGAATATCGGCCGCTACCTTCAGGGGTTGTTGGCCCAGTGTGTATCGATCGCGACGGTGGCGTCGGTCATGTTGTATATCGTAGGTCTTGACTACGCACTGGCGGTGGGCGTCTTCGCAGGGCTGGCGAATACCATCCCATATTTCGGGCCTCTCATGGGATTCATCGCTGGAGCGGTGGTGGGCATCGTCCAATCAGGTGATTTCTCTTTGATTCCCGGTGTCTTTGTGGCGATGGCCATCACGCAGATAGCAGACAATGTCTTCTTTCAACCGTTAATATTCTCCCGAGTCGCGAAGGCACATCCCCTGGTGATCCTCTTCGTCGTCCTGATCGGAGCACAACTGGGGGGAATTGTCGGGATGCTTGTCGCGATTCCGGTCACGACGACGATCCGAGTGATGGTCGAGCAAATACTGTGGAGTGCGAGGAACTACCGCGCCCTGAAAGCAGCATAAACTGGTCTCGAAGACCATCTCTAAAGGAGATACAGATGGCGGGCAGCAACAATCGACCCCTTGGTGCCGACGTGATGCAAGCGGTGTCCTTCATCAGGGACAGTGACGGCAGGCAGCCCGAAATCTCGCTTATCCTCGGATCCGGGCTCGGTCATCTTGCGGAGTCAGTTTCCGATGCGGCGGTCTTCGATTCAGGAGAGATTCCGGGGTATCCGGCTTCATCGGTTGAGGGTCATCATGGCCGGCTCATCATCGGGCGGTTAGAGGAGAAGACTGTAGCTGTTATTCAGGGCCGTCTTCATTTTTACGAAGGTCACGCCGTGCGGGAAACGACGTTCCCAGTCCGGCTGGTTCATGCCTTGGGTGCTGACCACCTCATCGTAACGAATGCGGCGGGGGGAATTAATCCCCTTTTTGACCCCGGTACCATCATGTTTATTGTAGATCATCTGAATCTGTCGTTTCAAAGCCCCTTGGCGGGTGCCAATGTAGATGGAGGCCCCCGTTTCACCGATATGTCGTCCCCTTATGATCCTGAATGGATCGATCGTGCTGAGGCGTGTGCGTTGCAGCTGGGCATTGGCACGCGGAGGGGGGTATATCTCTGGACCCAGGGTCCAGCGTATGAAACTAAGGCCGAAATACGATTTTTCGGGAGGATTGGAGCAGACGCGGTAGGAATGAGCACGGTACCAGAAGTACTTCAGGCACGGAATCTCGGGATGAGGGTCCTCGGAATTTCTGCGATAACCAATGCGGCCGCCGGCCTGGCTGCTGGGCCGCTGAATCACGAAGAAGTGCTTACCGTCGGAACTGAGATCAGGTCGGACCTTGAAAAGCTGATTCGCACAGTTGTGAGA
>JAHHLP010000031.1 GCA_018679295.1 Rhodothermia bacterium | reverse complement strand
GAATAGTCCAGCTCGTCCTGAAGGAACGCGGTACCTTGTTTAGCGAGGCGGCAAATGCGGCGAGGCTTCAGTACGGAGATACACGTGATGTCCTCGCACAGCCGGAGTTCAGCGAACTGCCCGAACTCCGAAGCTTCATGGACCTAATTGAAGACCGGGAGACGGTCGTCCGTCTGATCGAAAAGGACGACGACGCTGGCTTTTCGGACGTCGGCGTTGCAGAAATCCGAATCGGATCGGATATCGGGAATCTGGAGGACGTCTCCGACTATTCCCTCGTGACCGCGAAGTATGTACTGGGTAGTACAGAAGGGACGGTGGGTGTGCTGGGCCCCAAGCGCATGGACTACGCCCGGGTCGTCGGGCTCGTAGAGGGAATTGCCGCCCTGCTGTCGACAGAACAGGGCGAATCGGCACAGTGATTCTGAACCACTCATTTGTTAATCCAGAAGAAACCAGGCCGGGAAGGCGTGACGGACAATAAATACAAGGACGAAGGCATTAACGGCATCCCGGAGAGTCGCCCAGATACTGTCGACGAGGCCGTGGATGCGGCCTCCGCTGCCGCCGCAGACGGGGGTTCGCAAAGAGCCACCCGAGGTGGTGGCGTCGACCAGAGTGGTGTCAGCGAAGGTGCCTCAGCGAACGCAGCCTCTGATGAGGAGGTGTCGACGGATGAGGAACTCCGCACCCTGCGCGATCGGCTTCTCAGGCAGGCAGCCGAGTTCCAGAACTTCAGGCGCCGGGTCGAGCAGGAGCGCAAGCAGGATGTAAAGTTCGGGCAGAGCATTGTGCTACAGGAGCTTCTCGATGTTTTTGACGACCTGAGACGGTCCGTTGAGGCAGCGACTGACGCGGGTGAGGAGGCGGAGGATCAGGATAGCGCGCGCCATGAGAGTTTGCGTGAAGGCGTGGACTTGGTTTACCGGAAGTTCTCCGAGGTGCTTCAGCGATTCGGCGTCGAACCGATTGAAGCAGTAGGCACGCCTTTCGATGAGCAAGAACACGAGGCCATGATGCAGCAACCGGCACCGGAGGGAACGGAGCCCGGGACGGTCCTTGCGGAAGTCCAGAAGGGATATCGGATGGGAGAACGCGTGCTTCGGCACAGCAAGGTCGTCGTCGCCTCCGACGATCCTAACTGATCATCGCCATGCGCGACTACTATGAGATTCTGGGCGTTGCCCGCGAAGCTAGCGACAAGGAACTGAAAAGCGCCTACCGCAAGCTGGCCCTGAAGTACCATCCCGATCGGAACCCGGGAGACAAAGAGGCGGAGACCGCCTTCAAGGAGGCCGCCGAGGCCTACGAAGTCTTGTCAAATCCAGACAAGAGGCAGCGCTACAATCGCTTTGGCCACGCCGGCGTTCGTGGCAATGGTTCCGCAGGTGGCGCCGGTTTTCAGGACATCAACGACATCTTCAGCGCGTTCTCGGACATTTTTGGAGGAGGGGGGAGCATTTTTGACGAGGTCTTCGGTGGCCGACGTGCCTCCAGGCCGCGCGGAACCGGCCGGCCAGGATCCGACCTCCGGATCAAGCTTCGGCTTACGTTGGAAGAAATTGCGGAGGGGACCGAAAAGAAGATCAAGGTGCGCAAATACGTGTCCTGCGATTCGTGCGCGGGCAGCGGGGCCAAGCCGGGATCGGATGGCTCGACCGCATGCACGACGTGTGGCGGCGCAGGCGAGGTCCGACAGGTGACACGCTCTGTGTTCGGTCAGTTTGTCAATGTGCAACCCTGTCCCACGTGCCACGGAGAAGGTCGCGTCGTCAAGGACAAGTGCGACGAATGCTCCGGAGAAGGACGTCGAAAGGGTGAGGAGACGATTACCGTCACCGTTCCGCCCGGTGTTTTGGAAGGTCACTATCTGACACTGCGATCGGCCGGCAACTCGGGTGTCCGCGGCGGCCCGTCCGGAGACCTTCGGGTGGAGATCGAGGAAGAGCCGCACAGCGACTTCGTTCGTGAGGGCCTCGACATCTACCATGATCTGTATATCTCTTTCCCGGAGGCTGCCCTCGGGACAGAGGCTGAGGTCCCGACGCTCAAGGGTCGCGCGAGACTGCAGATCGATCCGGGTATCCAGTCCGGCAAGCTGCTGCGGATGAGAGAGCGCGGGCTTCCGGATCTTAATAGCGGCCGCCGGGGCGACCAGATGGTTCGAGTCCACGTATGGACGCCGACCAAGCTCTCGAGCGAAGAGACCCGCATCGTGGAGAAGTTCAGGAAGTCCGAGTCCTTTCAGCCGGCGCCAGAGAGCCTTGACGAACGGAAGTCGTTCTTCAGCAAGGTGAAGGACGTCTTCTCGTAAGGTGCTTGATCACGGTGCTACCTTGATGGCAGCACCCAGACCCCCGTTCAGATGAATAGCGTTTCCGGAAGCGAACTGCGCCACGCCATGCGCCGACTGCCATCTCCCGTAACGGTGGTGACTTCAGCGGCTGCCGGCGAGATGCGGGGCATTACGATCGGCTCCTTCACCAGCGTGTCACTCGACCCGGCTCTGGTTTCGTTTAACCTGTCGATCGATACGCCGATGCTGCCGATGATACAGCAGGCTTCGCGTTTCGTCGTGCACTTTCTCAAGAAGGACCAAGCCCATCTGTCCGAGACATTTGCAGTCCCGAACGTTAGTGGTGAAGAGCAGTTTGCCGATGTGCTGGTTCATCGGAGTCCAGCCGGCCTGCCAATTCTCGAGGGAGTCCTGGCTCGCGTTCACTGCGACGTTCATGCGCTCCATCCGTCGGGCGATCACGTCCTGGTAGTCGGCCGGGTACTGGAAATCGAGGAATTGGACCCCGGCGATCCACTCGTGTACTTCAACCGAGGTTATCGTTCTGTCGGAGAGCTCGTGGAAGTTGATGTTGCTTCCGATTCGAGGCGGGCATCCACCGGTACCTCGTAAGCGCCGATTCCGAACAAGGCAAGATCGTATCGGCAGGGGTCGGAGGAGTCTAGCGTTCGGCAGAAACTCGTCAGTTCAATTGCGGCCCGCCAATCATTGCCTCGGCGGCTGAGCATGCCGAGCCTCCTGGCCTGCCTACCGCTGTGTACGTCCAGCGGAAGCACAAGCTGATCCGTTCTGAAGCTGTCCCAGATACCGAGATCGAAAGGCCCTCGTCGCACCATCCAGCGCATATACATGTTGAGTCGCTTGCAGGCGCTACCGGTACCCGGGCGAGCGAGGTGCTTCGAAAGCCGCGCTGGTGTGCCGGCAACAGCCGACACTGCCGATAGCGAAAACCCTTCTAGAGCACGTTCGACGGTGTCGTCATCACGCTGCATGTGTTGACTGAACAGCCTTTCCATCGAACCGGCCTTCCGAAGAAGTACGCTGAGGTTGTGAGTCAACCACACGGCATCATCCGACCGAAAGGTTCGATGCTTGAAACCGGAGAGGGCAGTGGCATCACGAACGGGGTCGAAATCTACCACAAACTGAAAGGGGCGGTAAGACATGCGGTCGCAAAGCTCTTCCATCTTGTCCAGTACCGTTTGCCTCCGCCCCCAGGCGAGGAGGGCAGCGAAAAGCCCGATCGTCTCCTGGTCGCGCGGGTCGTCGAAGCCGTGCGGGATTGCGATCGGATCCGGTGCGATGAAGTCCGGATGCTCGAAGCGAGCTACGAGGTCGTCGAGAAACGTCTTGAGGTCGGGTGCAGGATTCATGACTGCTTCTCGCCTCGCGAGAGTAGGGACAGCGCTCTCTTCAGGTCCACGTTGCCGCCCGATATCACGGCAGCGACCTGCTTTCCCGCCACGTCGAACTTACCTGACAAGATCGCCGCGGCTGCGAGCGCACCCGTCGGCTCGACCACGATTTTCATACGCTCCCATAGGAATCGCATCGCGTCGACGATCTCTTCTTCCGAGACGGTCACCATGTCATCTACGTATCGAAGGACCAGGGGAAAGGTCACTGAGCCTAAAGAGGGGGTCCTCGCGCCGTCAGCGATAGTCTCGGGATCTCTAATCGTGACAAGCTCCCCGCTGTAGAAGGAACGCGTCGCGTCGTCGGCTGCTGCCGGTTCGACTCCGATCACTTGCGTATTTGGGTTCGTTGACTTGACCGCGATTGCGCAGCCTGAGAGCAGCCCACCGCCTCCACAGCATACGAGGAGCGCATCGAGGTCAGGAAGAGACGATATGAGCTCGAGTCCAACGGTTCCCTGTCCGGCCACGATGTCCGGGTGGTCATACGGCGGGACGATGGGCAGAGATCTCTCTTCTGCGACTGCCGCCGCGAGTTCCTCCCGCGTGATTTCATCGCGCGAGTACTCAATGATCTCGGCCCCGTAATCACGGGTTGCGTCCGCTTTCACCCGTGGCGCGTCGGACGGCATGATGACCGTGACCGGCACGTCGAGCAATTTGCCCGCGAGCGCCAGCGCCTGTGCATGGTTTCCTGATG
>JAHHLP010000086.1 GCA_018679295.1 Rhodothermia bacterium | reverse complement strand
GATCCGATGACCGCCGTGTTATCCGGATCCGGAAGTGTTCTGTAGGTCTCGTCGATCAACGGCTTGACAACGTCGACAACGAACGACCGGTAGGTCGCGCCGAGGGGTGTGTCGTGGTACTCGCGCGACCGGTCCGCCGTATTGTCGATTCCGACAATAATTACCTCTCGAAGGAGGCCGGCCGCAATGAGAGAGTCGGCATTCTCATCCAACTGCCAGTCGATTCCAAAAGTCGACGTGTTGGGATCAAACAGATTCTGGCCATCCATGCCGTAAAGGACGGGGTATCCCTTTGTGTCATTCCCTTCGTAGCCCGGCGGGAGCCAAACCGATATATCTCGAGGAGCGAGTCCGGCAGCAGAAAGATCCCGGTGTACCCGGACGGTGCCCGTCACCTGAAGCTGTCGATCCTGCTTCCAGGACTTCACCTCGATGCGTACCGTGGTGTCGCGCGTTACGCGGAGGAGGCTGTTCTGCGGAACGCTTCCATCTGCAGCCAGTGCCTCCTTCTGCCACGTTCCCTGAGTGATCTTGAATTCGATGCTCGAGTCAGCAGGAATCGCAGCCGTCCCACGCCAAATCGTCGCATCCAGACGGTGAAGCGCAAGACCCCTGGGGTGCCAGGTACCAAGCGTGTCAACGCTGCCGGCAACGAAAACCTCGGCATCCGCTGCAAGGGAATCAGCGGTGTTCACGACGAAGGTGATCTCAGCGGTTTCCTGGCCTCTGCATGCGCCGACCAGCGGCGAAAGCAAAACCGCGACCACGAGCGCCCGGCCGCCACTCCAATAATCGCGTGATAGCCTCATTTTCTTCAGAATCATTCCATGGACGGAAACGGAACGAAGAATGTACGCAGCGGTTCGATTTTGATTGGCCCGCGCAAAACTCAAGTCGATGCGGCCGCACGCGTAGAAGATTTCACAGAAGGCGACTCCCCGATGCACGACCGCATTGTTGTCCACGGAGCCCGCGAGCACAACCTCAAGGATTTTAGTCTTGAGATACCCCGCAACCGTCTCGTTGTGGTTACCGGGTTGTCCGGATCGGGCAAGTCAAGCTTAGCCTTCGACACGATTTATGCCGAGGGGCAGCGCCGCTACATGGAGAGCCTGAGCGCCTACGCGCGCCAGTTTCTCGGGATGATGGAGCGGCCGGACGTCGACTTCATCGATGGGCTCTCTCCGGTCATCGCGATCGAGCAAAAAACGGTCAGTCGAAATCCCCGGTCCACCGTGGGTACGGTGACGGAGATCTATGATTTCATGCGCCTCCTCTTCGCACGGGCGGCCTCGGCGTATTCGTACGTCTCTGGACGTCCGATGCGGAAGCAATCTGATGACGAAATAATCGACGGTATTCTGTCGCTTCCGGAGGGCGCCCGTGTCGTAATACTTGCTCCCGTCGTAAAAGGCAGGAAGGGGCACTACCGGGAACTGTTTGAGCAGATCGCGCGCCAGGGTTTCGAGCGCGTCCGGGTCGATGGTGAACTTGTGCAGATCGAGAAGGGTCTGAAGTTGGACCGCTACAAGACGCACGACATCGAGGTAGTCGTGGATCGTGTCGTCATCGACCCCGATGCCCGTACGCGAATTGCCAGGTCCGTAGAAACGGCACTGGGAATGGGGAGTGGGACCTTGGTAGTAAGCGTCGTAGACGGTGGCGCCAAGCAGGCCGATCGGTTGTTCAGTCGCCACCTTTTCAGTTCGGAGGACGGCATCTCGTACGATGACCCGTCTCCGAATACGTTCTCTTTCAATTCACCTTATGGCGCCTGCCCGGAGTGCAACGGGCTGGGGACCCGCAGGGACCTCACGGAAGAACTGGTACTCCCCGATCCATCTCTGTCGATCAACGATGGCGGAATAGCGCCTCTCGGAAAGCCTCGCGACGTGTGGATCTTCAGTCAGCTTCGTGCCGTGGCGGATCGCTACGGCTTCACTTTCGACACGCCGCTTGAAGAACTCAGCGACGAGCAAAGGTCCGTCGTACTCGAGGGAGCGGGCGATGAGCAGTTTGACATCGTATATCGCTACAAGAATCGCGAGGTCAAGTACAAGCACCGGTACAACGGGGTATTTGGCCACCTTTGGCATACTTACGAGCAGACGTCTTCGCAGACATCCCGGCGATGGTCGGAATCCTTTATGCGGTCGACTGATTGCCATGCCTGTGGTGGAGGAAGACTGAAGAAGGAAAGTCTCTCTTATCGCTTTGGTGAGCGCAACATTGCGGAGCTGGTGTCGATGGACCTGGCTACCCTGAGGCAGTTCTTCAGCGAGGTCGAGTTGTCGGGTAGGCAAGGAATCATCGCAGAGCCCGTTGTCAAGGAGATCTCCGAGCGGCTGGACTTTCTTCTCAACGTGGGAGTCGGGTACCTGAGTCTGGATCGTTCCGCACGGACGCTGTCGGGCGGAGAAAGCCAGCGAATTCGATTGGCCACCCAGATCGGGACGCAGTTGGTGGGCGTCCTGTATGTCCTTGACGAGCCCAGTATCGGCCTCCATCCTAGAGACAACCGACGATTGATCGGTTCGCTGCGACAACTCCGCGATCTCGGTAACTCGGTGATCGTGGTCGAACACGACCGTGATATGATCGAGGTGGCCGACTTCGTGGTGGACCTTGGGCCGGGTGCAGGAGAGCACGGCGGGTACCTGATGGGGGCGAGTACACCCGACGATCTTCCGCTGACAGCAAATGGTGCGGTCAGCCTTACTGTTGCCTACCTGACTGGCAAGCGAGGAATAGACGTTCCGTCGAGGCGGCGAGAGGGTTCCAGTAAACGGATCGTTCTTCACGGGGCTTCCGGTCACAACCTGAAGTCGGTCATGCTGGAAGTTCCGTTAGGCCGGCTCATCGCGGTGACGGGTGTCTCCGGCTCCGGCAAGTCGTCGCTTGTCAACCAGACGCTGTATCCGATCCTGTCGAATCATTACCACCGCTCGCAGCTTCCCGCACTTCCGTATGAATCAGTCGAAGGCCTCGAGCATGTCGACAAGGTCATTGAGATTGACCAGAGTCCGATTGGCCGGACCCCGCGGTCCAACCCGGCCACGTATACAGGTCTCTTTACTCATATCCGAGACGTATTCGCGCAGCTCCCCGAATCCCAGATCCGCGGCTACAAGCCGGGCCGGTTTTCCTTCAACGTGAAGGGCGGTCGATGCGAGGCGTGCAAGGGAGCCGGAATCATCAAACTGGAGATGAACTTCCTTCCGGACGTCTATGTGGAGTGCGAGACCTGCAAGGGTCGCCGCTACAACGCCGAGACGCTGGAAGTCAGGTTCAAAGGAAAGACCATTGCCGACGTACTTGAAATGAGCGTCTCGGAGGCTTTGGAGTTCTTCAGGAATGTGCCGCGAATCGAGCGAAAACTTCGAACGCTGGACGCCGTCGGACTTGGCTATATCCGCCTTGGACAACAGGCCACAACGCTCAGCGGCGGTGAGGCGCAGCGTGTAAAGCTGGCCCGCGAGCTCTCCCGGCCTGGAACCGGCAGCACACTCTACATCCTCGACGAACCGACCACGGGACTGCACTTTGAGGACATACGCCATCTGCTAAACGTGCTGCAAGCGCTCGTAGACAAAGGCAACACGGTCCTTGTCATCGAGCACAACATGGAAGTCGTGAAAGTCGCGGACTACGTCGTTGACCTTGGGCCCGATGGCGGAGCCGCCGGTGGCCAGATCGTCTTCGCCGGAACGCCGGAGCAACTTGCGCGCGAGGATTCACACACGGGACGCGTCGTTAAGGAAGAACTGGAGCGGAGCTTCGAACGAAGCGAAGACGAGGAGTTAAAACTATCGCTCGACGATCTGCGAGTGGACGACGAGGATGATATCGAGGATGTCGACGATGTTGAGGAGCCCGAGCCCGAGGACGAACTTGCCTAGGCAAGAAGTCCACAGGCTCGACCATACGCACTTGTTACGATTAAGCTAGACCCTGCGGTTCAGATGCCACAAGAGTTCGTACCGGAGTACAACAAGCCCGATACTCCGGGGATTAGTATGAACTTCGACAATTCCGTTTCGATATACTATGTGGTCTCGGCGCAGGAGACGTTTGAAGATGCGGCTGTGGCTGTCTTCGATTTGGTTCGAGAGGCGCAAAATCGCTATCCGGGGTGGTCGCGGGTTCTTTACCTTGATATTGAAGGGCACGTCGATCGACAAGGGAACTATGAGGATGATTTCGTAGAATTCCAACAGGAACTGCTCTTTTCGACCGTGGCGCCGTTTCTGTGCGCATTTGAAACTCCGCTGACAGGCGGTCTGATTAATCCGGATCCCCAGCGCAACGACGTTCCTGATGAGCTCGTCATCCGGCCTCCGGAAGGGCCCTTCGGTCTGAATTGAAACGCTGATTCCAGATATTGGGTCGTTTAATAACGAGAAGACCTGCGGCACGGCCTGTTCGCCGACCGCTTCATTTGCTGAATTTGTACGGAGCAAATCGTGATCTAATGAAAGCAAACGATCAGCGCGAGATGGATGTTGACCAACTAACGATCCTAAGTCGGCAAACCTCAATTCGGGGGGGTGTCTTCGAGGTCGCGCATGATATCACCGTTCGTGGGACGCTCGAGGGAGACGTGAAGGTTGGTGGCCGCATTGACGTCTTGCAAGGTGCCGAGCTCTTGGGTTCTCTTCTCGCGAAGGAGGCCATCATTGCCGGTACCATTCGTGGTGATCTGGAAGTCGAGGGGATGGTCACGCTGCGGTCGTCTGCTGTCGTGGAGGGTACGATACGAGCCGGAGCTATTGCGGTCGAGGAAGGGGCAACCGGAGGGCTCGTTGTGGCGGCTGGTCCCGGTGCGTCAACATCCGGCCGGGACGAACGCCGGGGTCGAGCGCGGACGGAACTCCGCGAGGCACTGGCCCGAGCCCGTACTGCCGTGGCTTCAGCAAGAGGCGTGACAGTTGAGGATGACGCTCCGCGGCGAAAGGCATGGCACAGTGAGTCGGCCGTTCAGCCTTCGGAAGAAATGGGGCGGCCCGGCCGCACCGCGTCAACCGATGAGCTGTTGGAATCTGAAGAAATGAGTCGCTTTCTCTCGCAGCGCCCGGATCCACATGATGCCATGAAGCCCTCGGACCGCGTTGGAGCGAAGGAAGAGCACGCGGACTGAAGAGAGAGCAAGCCGCCGACTGGTCAATGAATGGAGGCCCGTTGCACGGCTGCGTGAGGCGCGGAACCGTCAAAATCTATTTAATTATCGTGTCTAACTAACCGATAGCTCAAGGGTATGCTGCGCGCAATTTCGAACGGTTGTAAACAGCTTTCATCCCCCAGGAGCCTCTGATGGTTCAATAGCTAACGATGTAGCGTGCCGACCCCATGTCCATGACGTTCATCGCCATTTCTCACAGGGCCACCGCCTTCTCTTTCCGGCTCGCAACCCGGTTGACTGCCGCTTGTCCAAAATCTATATTTGAAGATCAAAATCTCATCTTGGCACCACAGTTGACGGATCATGAGGTGGAAGAGACTGGCGGATCCGCCAGAGGTGCTTGGCAAGGCAACAAATCTGAAGT
>JAHHLP010000132.1 GCA_018679295.1 Rhodothermia bacterium | reverse complement strand
CGTTTGGATGAAGGGCCTGCTGATCGCAATCGGGGCGCCGGGCATGCTGGCCGTGGGGGCAGTTGTCATCGCAATCGGCATCGCGATATTCGTGCGCGATCGCAAAAAGGAAATTCCCATTCGACCGGCCTTCTTTGGTGGAGTGATCCTGGAGAGTATTGTCTACGCGGTCTTGGTCGCCTTTCTGGTTTCCATATCCGTGTCTCTTCTGCTCGCGATGGTGCAGGATGGCGGTACGGTGAGAGACTTGCCCATTGCCACGCAGCTGTCCCTGTCGTTAGGCGCCGGTCTCTACGAGGAGCTGGTGTTTCGTGTGATCCTCGTCGGAGGCCTTGCCTTCCTGCTCGGGCAGGTGACGTCGCGAAAGGAAATACCGTACGTAGTCGCGGCGGTTGTCGGTGCGTTCCTTTTCAGCGCGGTCCACTATATCGGACCATTCGGGGATCCCCTGCAGCTCGGCTCCTTTCTGTTTCGCTTCCTGTTCGGGCTGGCGATGAACGTGATCTTCCTGCTCCGCGGCTTTGGCGTTGCTGCGTGGACACACGCCCTTTATGATGTTTTTGTGGTTACCGGCTTTCTTGGGTGAGCCGGTGAACCCTGGCCCTAGCCCCGCACGTCTAAGATTGCCACGGCGCTCATCCCGGTAGCCGCTTCACAATCGATTATCGCATACGAAGAGATGAATAACGGAATACGAACGGCCGGACTGATGGCACTGCTGATGGTCGTGTTTGTCTTGATCGGCAATGCGCTCGGTGGGCAGTCGGGCATGATCATCGCGCTAGGATTCGCGCTGTTGATGAACTTTGGCAGCTATTGGTTCAGCGACCGAATCGTGCTGCGCATGTATAAAGCTACCGAAGTATCGCGCGGTGACGCACCGGAGCTTTACGACATGGTGGACCGGCTGCGCCAGGTGGCGGGCCTCCCGATGCCGCGGGTATATGTTATCCCTTCAGATCAACCGAACGCCTTCGCGACGGGCCGGAATCCGGAGCACGCGGCGGTGGCCGTCACGAACGGCATCGTCAGGACACTGGATCGGGATCAGCTTGAAGGCGTCATCGCGCACGAACTCGCCCACGTCAAGAATCGCGACATATTGACGTCGTCCATTGCTGCGGCAATTGCGACCGGCATCACCGTAGTGGCGCGATTCGGCTTCTTTTTTGGTGGCAATCGTGATCGGGGAGGCGCGCTGGGATCAATCCTCCTCCTGATACTCGCCCCGATAGCCGCGATGCTGATTCAGATGGCCATCTCACGGACCCGCGAGTTCTCTGCCGACCGGGTTGGAGCCGAGATCTGTGGCAAACCTGCTGCTCTCGCGGGGGCTCTTGAGCAGTTGGAAAACACAGCTCGCCGGATCCCGATGCAATCCTCATCGCCCGGCACGGCTCACATGTTCATCGTCAATCCGTTCTCGGGGCAGATGGCGAACATCGCGAGGCTCTTCTCCACTCATCCGCCTACGAGCGAACGAATCGAGCGCCTCATGGCCATGGAGAGGTCACGCTGACGCTGCAGGACTGCCGGGCGTCCAGTACGGGCACCTGAATTCGTGCCGCGTCATGTCATACTTGACCTGATCCAGAAGCCGGCACTTCTCCGTCGTGGGCGGCGGTGTCGTTGATTCCAGCGCATGATTGTACAAATCGTTTCTGCAGGTCGGACACACGGAGCGAATGATTTCGCGGTCGCGGAAAGACAGGGCCATGATGTTATACAACTCGTTCGCTGATCGCGGATAGAAATCCTATCGGCAGAATCTGTAAAAGCCTGAGTCGCGAGTTTGTGGGTGAATCCAACCCCGCCTTGTAGTGGATTTCCTCGCAGAAGGAGTCAATGGCTGCCAGTTGATTTGCAATCCCGTTTGAAACCGGTAATTTGGGCGAAACCCGATTACCCCACCGGGTTCGGGACGCTCAACCCAAAGAGCTCCCGCAAAAGCATTCCCACTTATTAATCCCACCGGTGACGAAAATGCGCTCCATTGTCAAGAGTCTATTGTTCGTAGGTTTTCTTGCGCTCACTTCACAGTCTGTGTTTGGCCAGGGACGGCCAACTGTGGACCTTGGAGTCCGTCTTGGCACAGATCTCGGTGGCGATATCGAGGATGAATTCCTCGGAGTCGACGCACGCATCGGAATTCCGTCCCTTCCGGTCGTGATCAACCCTGCCTTTGACTTCTACTTTACGCCGGACCCTGTGGACTTCTTTCAGTTCAGCGTTAATGCACTCCTGGCACTAAACACAGCTGCGCTCCCGACCATTGCGCCGTACGTAGGTGCCGGACTCGGGATATCGCGCTTTTCGGCCGACGTGGATACGGGCTTCGGCGATTTCAGTGCGTCCGATACGGACATCGGCATCAACCTTATTGGTGGAGGCGCGATAACCGTCGGTTCGGTCAAGCCGTTTGCCCAGGTCCAGCTCACAATCGGCAATCCGGATCTGGTGACGCTTGCGATAGGCGTGCATGCCAAGATCAGTGGCTAGTCGCGCGTGACGCCCCTGGCTATCGGTTAAGGCGCGCCACAATACTGGCTCGGATTGCGTCGCACACCTGATCGGCGTGCGTGTTGTCGCGGTACCCGTTGCGCGGCCAGAAGAATCCGCGCAGGCCGTCGCCCTTGTTGCGAGGCACGACGTGCACGTGAACATGAGGGACGCTCTGGCTGACCTTGTTGTTGAGTGCCACGAAGGTCCCCTCGCTTCCGGTGGCTTCTTCAACTGCGCGGGCGATGAGTTGGCAGGTCGAGAACAGCGTCGCGACGGTCGTGGATTCCAACTCCTCAAACGCCTGACGGTGTTGATCCGGTACTACGAGTACGTGGCCGGGGAAGAGGGGACGATTGTCAAGAAACGCCACGATTCCGTTCCGGGAATAGACGATTCTCGCGTCTTCTTCTGCGGAGACAATGCGGCAGAATACGCAGCGATCTGACGTTGTGGCCACGAGAAGATGTGTTTTTGTTCAAAATGTCCATGCTCCGGCAACATAACGATCCAGCATCCTGTTTTCTGCGGAATACCGGGAGGTATCGCTGATTTCAGGTGGTTGTCCGCCGGCGCGACTGTCCACCGGGCTCTGTGAGCCTCACTGCATAGAATTCGTAACGCCCCGACGAGGAACGTAGATGAAAGAGAGAGGATCTAGCGCCTGCCGGCAAGCGGCCCTGGCGGTCATGGTTGTCTTGCTGCCAATATTTGTTGCAGAGGCCTCGACATCACGAGGTGAGGACATGCGCCCGACGCCAGTGCCGGGCGACACCGTGAAGGCGGGTCCGTTCGACAATGGCCGGATGTGGGCCTTCGAATACCCGCCCGTTGACTATTTCCGCAGTGAGTATGGTATCGAGGCTTCCGACGAGTGGCTTGAGCATGCAAGACTCGGGGCTCTGCGCCTCCCCAACTGCACGGCGTCGTTCGTCTCCCCGAATGGACTGGTGATGACGAATCATCACTGCGTGCGGTCTGCGGTTGCAGCTCTGTCGAAGGGCGAAGAGGCTCTCCTCGATACTGGATTTTACTCCAGCTCCACGGACGAAGAACGGCCCGCCCCGTCACTTTATGTCGATCAGTTGATCGAGATCGAAGATGTAACCGACGAGGTGTTTCAGGCAGAGCAGGGCTGGGAAACGGTCGCTGAGCGCGCCAACGCTCGCTCCGAGGCGATCCAGGCCATTCAGGATCGCAAGCTGAACGAAGTGGGCGGCGCCGATGCCGGCTACATCGTTCAAGTGGTCTCGCTCTATACAGGTGGCCGCCACTCCGCATACACGTTCAAGCGTTACCAGGATGTGCGTCTTGTGATGGCACCCGAGATCACGGTGGGGCATTTCGGCGGCGATGCAGACAACTTCACGTATCCGCGCTACGCACTCGACATGTCCTTTCTCCGCGTGTACGATGATGGTCGGCCGCTATCGGTCGAACACTACTTCCCATGGAGTGAGGAAGGGGCGTCGGAAGGTGACCCGGTGTTTGTGGTTGGTAATCCTGGTTCGACGCTTCGATTGGAGTCGGTCGCACAGCTCGAGTTTCGGCGCGACTTTCAGGATCGACAGTTGCTTGAGTTCTACCGGAATCGCCACAAAGCGCTGCGTTCGGCCTACGAAGAAACCGGAGACGCAAACGTGAGGGCCACTATGCTGTCGGCTAGTAACGGTGAAAAAGCGTACGAGGGTCGCATACAAGGCTTGGACGACCCGGCTCTGATCGCGCGACGCCTGGACGCTGAACGGCAGTTCATTAGCGCGATTGACAACGACCCTGTTCTGAACGAGAAGTATGGATCCCTCATAGCGGATCTCGCTGCGATTCAGCTGGAGAAAGCCGAATTCGGAAAACAGTATTCGATCTACCTGGCGATGACACCGAGTTCGCCTTTTACATCAGAGACGCTCAAGAGGGCGCTCGCTGCCTACGAATACGTAAAGGCCAGTGAACGGGGCCTGCCAGGCGAGATTCTGCAACAATTGGCTGATGCCGTGCGAGCTGTGGAAGATTCTCCGGATCCCCTCGATCGGAACCTCCTGGAAGGTCGCATTTCCCTCATGATGCGATTTGCCGAAAATGCGGATGATCTGGATAGTTACTTCGACGGCAGAACCGCCGAGTCGGTTGTAGACGCCATCTTCGAGTCCAGTGTCCTAGTGGACTCCGATCAGGCAACCGCCGCCCTGGAAAACGGAACGTTGGGGATTGAGGACCCGGCGATCCAGTTCATCGCCTCTTTCGCCGGTCATCGCTCCAACTTCGTCAGCGGTTGGTCCGGGCTCACGGCTCGGGAAAGCGAGTTGGCGAGCAAACGCGGAAGAGCACAATTCGATGTTTACGGATTGTCCATACCCCCGGACGCGACGTTCTCCCTGCGAATAGCGGACGGCGTCGTAAAAGGCTACGAATACAATGGTACGGTCGCTCCGCCATATACGACCTTCTATGGCATGTTCGACCACTACTATTCGTACGCCGGGTCGGAGCTGGCGGAGGAGTGGGCGCTTCCTGAGCAGTGGCTCGAGGCCAGAAACTCCATCGACCTCAAGACTCCCGTCGACATTGTGTCGACCAACGACATCATTGGGGGCAACTCGGGCTCACCGCTGTTGAACAGCGATCTCGAGGTGGTCGGCCTGGTGTTCGACGGCAACATAGAGAGCCTTCCGGGCGCGTACGTCTTTCGGACGGAAAAGGCTCGGACGGTCTCCGTAGACAGCCGCGGCATGCTTGAGGCGCTGGACACCGTGTACAAGATGGATCACATCGTCCATGAACTGAAGACGGGCGAGCTGGTGGAGGGCGAGACAAGCGCATCGCACTAAATGCGCGTCTCGTGCGTGGCCGATCAGGTGCACAAACGCGCGGGGAATTGAACGGATGACGGCCGGGGAATGGATTGGATGACGGCCGGGCGCTACGACAGAAAGTCGTCGCGCATGACGTCGTCCAGTACGTGCACCAGGTGCTCCGCGTCGTCTGCTGAAAAAGCCATCGGCGGTTTGAACTTTATCACGTTTTCGTCCGGACCATCGGTGCTGAGGAGGATGTGATTCTGCTTCATCCTGTTGACGAGGTAGGCCGCCTCGGGAGCGGCAGGCTTCTTATCGTCGCCGCGCACGAGTTCGATGCCGATAAACAGTCCTGATCCGCGGACGTCGCCGATCAGGGGCTTACGTGATGCAAGCGCGCGAAGATCAGCCAGCAGTTTCGCACCGACCGTCCGCGCGTGGTCCTGAAGACCTTCCTCCTCGATCACATCGAGGACCGCCAGTCCGACGGCGCACGACACTGGGTTTCCACCGTAGGTATTGAAATACTCCATCCCGTTATCAAAGGAGGTCGCAATCTCGGGGGTCGTAACGACGGCCCCCAGAGGGTGACCATTACCAATCGGCTTGCCGAGCGTCACAATGTCCGGAATTACACCCTGCTGCTCGAAACCCCAGAAATGCGTTCCGACACGCCCAAAGCCGATCTGTACCTCGTCTGCAACACAAACGCCACCGGCCGATCGGACGTGCTCGTATGCTAACGCGAGGTAGCGGTCCGGTGGGAAGATCTGGCCCGCGCAGCCCAGGACCGACTCGGCGATGAAAGCGGCTGGCCGGCGTCCTTGCTCTTCAAGGCGGGCGATCACTGTCGCTACCTCATCAGCATAGTCCTTCCCTGCGGTTGCCGGATGGGTGTGCGGACCGCGGAACACATCCGGCGTCGTCAGTCGGTGAACGTGATCGGGAAGACCCCCTCCCCCTTTTCGCTCCGCCTTGTAGGGGCTGACGTCGATGAGCGACGTCAGGTGTCCGTGGTACGCCGACCCAAGCACCAGCAAGTCCCTGGCGCCGGTGTGAGCGTGAGCTAACCTCAGGGCGAGGTCGTTCGCTTCACTGCCCGAGTTCACAAAGAAGCACACTCGGAGATCGCCCGGCATCGATGCCGCGAGCCGCTCCGCATACCGCACGATGTTCTCGTGGAGATATCGCGTGTTGGTGTTTAGCACCGCCATCTGACGGGACGCCGCTTCGACCACCCGCGGATGGCAGTGTCCGACATGAGCGACGTTGTTCACGCAGTCGAGGTACTGACGCCCGCTGCTGTCGTACAGGTACTGTCGGAAGCCGCGAACGATATGCAGCGGCTCGCGATAGGAGAGGCTCAGGTTGGAGGCCAGCATCCTGTTGCGGGACTCCAGAATCTCGCCGCGACTCATCGCTGTGGGTGAGAAAGCCGACGGAGGAATGCCCAAAATCAGATTCGGGTCGGGGCAGACGTTCGTCCAAAATGCGCGACGAGACAGTGCCGCCACACCCGGGAAGTCTCCCTCATTGCCATACATGTGGCTCATGACCTGAAAGTGAAGATGAGGGGGCCACCCGCCGTTTTCCGCAATGGCTCCAATCGCGCCGATGCGCTCACCCCGTCCGACCTGGTCTCCCACGGACAGCTCCTCGGTCGACGACCTGCTGAGGTGGCCATAAAGTGTGTAGAAGGGGAGACCCCGCTCCGGGACCCCGTGCTCCAAAATGATGGTCGGGCCGTAATCGAGGTCGAGGTCGTTGTTGCGGAAGCTGTGAACGCGGCCTTCGATGGGAGCGTGAACACTCGTCCCGGGTGACGCGAAGAGATCGATTCCGAGATGGATCGTTCGCTGCTCGCCGCCGATGGTCCGAAATTGATGGGAGGAATAGCAGATGCGAGCCTCGTCGTACCGGCCGACGCCGACGCTCGCGTCTTCGCGCGTCATCCTGTCGAACAGTATGCGCGTCCAGCGAGCCGCATCCAGCCGTCCGTCGGGGCCGCCCGGGTCGGATGACGCCACGCTGAGGTCGAACACAATTGAGTTCTCGACGTCGGCCTCCGGAGAAAGGACGGGTGCAAAAGATGCCTCGGACAGGTACGTAGTGATCTGCGTCGCATGGGGAGAGGCCTCCAGTCCGCATGCATGCCGAAACGTATGGTGCGCGAACTCCTTGTTGATAAGGGCGAGTAGGCCGGTCGCCTGCCGGACATCGTTCTCGCTGACCAGATGGTAGTCGCTCTCGCCGTGCTCGTGGCGCCATCTGGCCGCGTGCAAAGCGCTCATCGCGAGGCGGGACTGGATAAGGGGAAACAGAACCTCTGTTTCCATTGGCTCTACGGCAAAGGCCGGATGATAGCCTGACACGACCTCAGCTGCTGCGGTGAGT
>JAHHLP010000493.1 GCA_018679295.1 Rhodothermia bacterium | reverse complement strand
CTAAAATGCTGGCCGGACTCTCGGTCGAAACCAGGCGTATCGGCTGCGCCATCTTCGGCGGAGAAGACCTGACTCGAAATGTCGCCGAGTCGGCCCGGAACGTTTTCGGAAGCGACGTTACGATATATAATGAGTACGGGCCCACCGAAGCGACAGTGGGGTGTATCGTACACCGATACACCCCGGAAGAAGACAATGAGTCGTCGGTGCCGATTGGACGACCGCTACCGTACGTGACGATCCATCTGCTTGACCGCGATGGCAAGCCGGTAAGACCTGGCGAAAGCGGAGAGATCTATATTGGCGGTAAGGGACTGGCTACGGAGTATTGGCAGAGACCCGACTTGACTGCCGAGCGATTTATCACTTTCTCTCACTTACCATCCGAGAGTCTCTACAAGACCGGCGACATAGGACGCGATGATGGTACCGGCTGCTATTCTTTCCTTGGCAGAATTGATGAACAGATTAAGGTTCGTGGATTTCGCGTAGAAAGATCAGAGGTGGAATCGGCTCTGGCGAAACATCCGAGCGTCGAATCCGCGGTGGTCCGCCTGACGTCACTTCATCCGCAGTACGACCAGGAGGCAAGCAAGTGTACGCGGTGCGGCCTCTCCTCGAACTACCCAGGAATTGTCTTTGATGCTGCCGGTGTCTGCAACACGTGCACCAGCTATGACGAGTACCGCGAGCGAGCGCTGGAGTACTTCGGGACGATGGAGGATCTGGAATCCATCTTTGACGAAACTCGCTCCCTTCATCCTGAAGCGGACTATGACTGCCTCGTCCTTTTCAGTGGTGGCAAGGATAGCTCTTATGTATTGTATCGCATTGTCGAGATGGGGCTCAAGCCCCTGTGTTTCACACTCGACAACGGTTTTATTTCAGACGAGGCGAAGGCGAACATCAATCGCATCTGCCAAGACCTGGACGTTGACCATGTGTATGGCTCGACGCCAGCGATGAATGAGATTTTCGTTGACAGTCTGAAGCGTCACGCCAATGTGTGCAACGGATGCTTCAAAACCATTTACTCCCTCGCTGCCAGGGAAGCTGTGGACCGGGGAATCCCCGTCATCGTCACCGGACTTTCACGCGGGCAGCTCTTTGAGACGCGGTTATCGGGAGAGCTCTTCAGTGGTGAAGCGTTTGACGTTGCCGGGATCGATCAGATGATCGTGGAGGCTCGAAGAGCCTATCATCGCCTCGACGACGCTGTCAGTCAGCTGCTCGACCTGGAGGTCTTTGAATCCGATCAAGTCTTTCAGTCGGTCAAGTTCGTTGACTTCTATCGATACTGCGACGTAGCGCTGGAAGACGTCCTCGAGTTCCTGGGAAGTAGGGCTTCATGGATTCGACCGTCGGACACCGGTCGATCGACGAACTGTCTCATTAACGAGGCGGGAATCTTCTTTCATCAGAAGACGCGCGGCTACCACAATTACGAGTGGCCGTATTCGTGGGACGTCAGAATGGGCCACAAGAAACGCGAGGCGGCCCTGAGCGAACTTGATGACGCTATCGATGAAGCGGCTGTTCGGGCCAAGCTGGACGAAATTGGCTTTGAACATGATTTGGCTGAGCTGCAGGCTGAGAAACTCTGCGCTTACTACACGGCGGCCGAGGAGATACCTCCTTCCGAGATCCGAGAATTTCTCCACGCGACCCTGCCAGACTACATGGTTCCGCAACACTTCGTTCGGATCGATCGAATGCCCGTCACACCAAACGGCAAGGTCGATCTGGAAGCCCTCCCCGCACCTAGCCGGTCGAGAGCCCGTGGTACGGCCCATATGGAGAACCCCGTCGGACCGATTGAAAAGTCTATTGCGGAAGTGTGGGCCGACGTTCTGAGATTAGATTCAGTGGGTGCTACGGAGAATTTCTTTGACTTGGGGGGAGATTCAATTCTGGCAATTCAGATCTCCGCCCGAGCCTCATCGAAAGGAATCCGCATCCCGCCAAATGCCGTCTTCAAACATCAGACAATACGAGCTCTGGCGGCGTCCGTGGATGACGGCAATGAACGGAACACCGACAATGCGGCGAGAGCTCTGTCTGATCCCCCCGACCATTCCCAGAAAGGTGCAGCCAAACGAATCAGTAGCGATGAGCTAGAAAAACTGGCCGCAGCGATCGAGAAGATTGACACAACGGCTAAGAAAGGACCCTAGAGCGGATGCGGAATGTCGATGATGCATATCCATTGTCACCGACGCAGCTCGGAATGCTTTACCACAGCATTCTCGCGCCCGAGTCCGGCGTCTACGTTACCCAAGTACATGGTCAGCTCCACGGCTCACTCGATGTCGGCCGTCTGAAGCAGTCCTTCAGGGCGTTGGTTGAACGACATGCTGTGCTTCGAACGGCCTTCGTTTGGGATGGTCTTGACGACCCGCTTCAGGTCGTTCGGACGACGGTTGAA
Source organism: Rhodothermia bacterium (assembly GCA_018679295.1). Taxonomy (GTDB): domain Bacteria; phylum Bacteroidota; class Rhodothermia; order Rhodothermales; family JABDKH01; genus JAHHLP01. The sequence continues at coordinate 3,486 of JAHHLP010000493.1, read as the reverse complement.
GTGCCTTTTCTTACGATGGATTGGTCAGACGTCACTGAAGAACAGGTCGAAAAGCGATTTCAAGACCTGTTGCAAGAGGACCGACAGCGAGGGTTCGATCTAGCCCAGGCGCCACTCACCCGTATTCTAGTAGTTCGGCTGGCAGAGGACCGCCACTTTCTTCTCTGGACTTTTCATCACATTATATGTGACGGCTGGTCCTCCACCATGCTGTTGGATGAGCTTCGTGATAGATACGACGGAACGCACGCTCCTTCCGACACAACCCCGTACCGCAATTACGTCGAATGGCGAGTCGGCCGTGACACCTCGGAGGACCTGGACTTCTGGAAGCGCGAACTCGCAGGATTCACAGAGCCACTGACCTTCCCGACCTCACCCGAAGCAAGAGGGTCGGGAGCCGCTCAGGTGACATTCACACTGCCGTCGCGGCTGTCGCATGAGCTTCGGACGGTCGCAAGGTCCTCTCGGATCACCCTTGGGTCCGTGTTTCACGCGGCTTGGGCCGTCCTATTGAGCCGGTATTGCGACAAAGATGACCTTGTGTTTGGGAGTACCTTCTCAGGAAGACCGGCGGATCTCCCGGGAGTTGAATCGATGGTCGGTCTGCTGATTCACACGCTGCCCGTAAGACTGCAAACGCCGGAGAGCATGCGAATCTCCGACTTCCTTTCGAGAACGCACGCTGCACTGATTGAGATGTCAGAGCATGAGTTCGTCTCACTCGCAGAGATTCAACGCCTTAGCGATCGAACGGATGGAGATGAGTTATTCACTTCCATGATTGTGTACGAGAATACGCCGCAGTCAAAGTCGAGCGAAACTGAGCTGCAGCTGACAAAGCTTGTCTATCGAGACCAGAGCAACTATCCGCTGGCCCTGCTGGTCGTTCCGGATTCGGATATCCAGCTTACGCTCGTCTTCGACAAGTCCCGCCACACAGAAGCACAAGGTAGAAGGATCCTCGCACACGTTGCTGCGGTGCTCGACTATATGGCGACTAATCCGTCGGCATCATTGGGCGAAGTCTGCATGATTCAAGACGAGGAACTCCGGCAGTTGAACGCCTTGAATGAAACAAACAAGCCACTGTCTCCCGGATCCATACTTGAGTTCCTCGACCAGCGCTTCGATCAGTGGCAACAGCGACCAGCGATTATTGCGGACGATGGAAGCATGACTTATGGAGAGTTGAACCATAAGTCAAAGGTCATTGCCAACGCACTGCAAACCCTTGGGGTAGGATTTGGTGATCGTGTGGGCATACTTATGTCGCGCTCGCAGCAAGCGGTGGCGGCCATGCTCGGTACAATGAGAACCGGAGCGGCTTACGTTCCCATCGATCCTGAGCATCCCGCATCGCGAATCGAACTGCTTGCGACGAGATCGGGGTGCTCAGTTATTGTTGTCGATCACGACCGCCACAATTCGGTGGTATCCGGCATACCGCGACTCGATCTGCGCCTTGCGTTAGAGGGGCGAGAGGTCACTCTGGTAAGCGAGGCGAAGCCATCTCCCGAGAATATTGCCTACATAATGCATACGTCGGGGTCGACTGGCAAACCCAAGGGAGTGGCTATTTCCCACGACAACCTGTTTGCCTCCACAATGGCCAGGCTCGAATACTACATCGACATGCCGGAGCGCTTTCTACTAATACCTTCGCTGTCTTTCGATAGTTCGGTTGCAGGAATCTACTGGACACTGTGCAGCGGCGGAGCCCTTGTTATTCCTCCTCTGCGAGCGGAGCAAGACATGGTTGGGCTTGCTGCGTTTATCTCCGACCACCAGATCACACACACTCTGTGCCTCCCGACGCTTTACAGGATGCTCCTCGAATTCTCCGACGGTTCCCGGCTGGCATCTCTTCGGAGCGTCATCGTCGCCGGTGAGGCATTTCCGCCGGAACTGGCCAAACTGCATTTCAACAAGCTCCCCTCAACAAAACTCTTCAATGAGTACGGCCCAACCGAGGCCACCGTCTGGTCTACGGTGTATGAAGTTCCGAAAAACAAAGATTCGACGGCAGTACCCATCGGCAAACCAATTACCAACCACAAGGCGTATCTGCTCGATCGTCGCCAGCGTCGCGTGCCAATTGGCGTCCCGGGTGAGCTGTTCGTATCGGGACGCGGCATATCTCCCGGATATTGGGGGCAACGCTCAGAAACCGCGGAGCGCTTCAGCAAGATTCCGAGATTAACAGATGCCACTACCTATCGGACCGGCGACCTTGCCGTTCTGCTTGAGGACGGCAATCTCGTCTTTCTTGGCCGGGTGGACGATCAGATCAAAATACGTGGCATTCGTGTCGAGCCAGGCGAAATCGAGTCAACACTTCGCCAGCACCCAGAGGTCGCAGAGGTTGTTGTCACATCCAGCGCATCCACGGATCAACATCAACGGATCGAAGAGGTCCCGACCCTTGACGGGTTAATGGAGATGATGGCCAACGCAGGTGCTCCCGAAGTACAAAGAATCGTAAGGCAGCTGAGCGACCAAGTGAGTTCGCGCCAACATCTCGGAGACGCGGAGGCCGAATGAGACGCATCAAGAGAAATGACGACTTTGAAATCACATTGGAGATTACCAATGACGCGTTCATTCGCCCTCCACGAGACTACCAGCGAAATTGGGTCTTGAATCGCCTCCTGAAGGAGGTGTCGGACGACCTACTGAATCTCCATGAGCAGTCACAGCAGTTCGTTCCGGGCGCGGAAGCAACCGAATTCGCCGACCGAGCCCAGAGCGAACTGTCCGCAGATGAAATCATGGAGGACTGGCAAATCCCGATCATGGAAGCTATGGTCGACATAGTTACCCAAAACCGTGGTGATATTCTGGAGATAGGTTTTGGCCGGGGCATCGCATCGACGATGATACAGGATCGCGGACCGGCCTCCCATACGATCGTCGAATGCAACCAGCATGTCATTCGTCAATTCAACGAATGGGTCTTGCGATATCCGGAGAGGGCGATCAATCTCATTCGAGGCAAGTGGCAGGATGTGGCTGATCAGTTCGGTACTTACGACGGCATCTTCTTCCATGCCTACCCTCTGGATGCTGACGAATTCGTTGAGGACGTTGTGAAGACAACCACTTTCGCTGAACCCTTCTTTCGCGTAGCCTCAGAACACCTTCAGAGCGGAGGGATCTTTACATATCTGTCCAATGAATATGATTCGCTGAGCAGAGGTCACCAGCGACGACTCTTCGAGCATTTCGAAAGAATCACGCTAACCAGAATGGCGCCGATCAATATTCCCGCGGAGAGCAACGACGCGCTCTGGGGTAATTCAATTGTCTTGGTAAAGGCCGTCAAATGACCAACAATTTCGCGGACCTGAGGGAGAGACTGTCGGCGTTGTCGCCTGACGAGCGACTCAAACTGGCGACCAGCTTGCGAGGCGCGCAGCGACGGAACAGTCTTCCGCGCCGCTCAGCGTCGGGGCCGCTCGTCGCATTCCTTGTCCTAAAGGACCC
>JAHHLP010000499.1 GCA_018679295.1 Rhodothermia bacterium | reverse complement strand
CTCGACGCCATCAAGACCGACCTGTCGCGAGAGAAACTTAGATCTCGCACCCCGGACCTGTGGCGGTATCGCGAGCTGCTGCCACTCACGGCTCTATCCACGCGGGTCAGTCTGAACGAGTCGCTCTCCCCGCTTGTTGCGTGCGAGGAGCTGGCAAGGACTACCAAGATCCGCAAACTGTTCATCAAGGACGAGTCGGTGCTGCCCACAGGATCGTTCAAGAGCCGGGGGATGGCCGTCGCGCTGTCGATGGCGCGCGAAGCGGAGATAACGAAGGCGGCTATGCCAACAGCGGGCAACGCAGGCTCTGCCTTTGCCGCGTACGCCCGGGAGGCCGGGATCGATGCCTACGTGTTCATGCCCGCCGACGCGCCCCACTGGAACCAGCAGGACGTCATGGAGTCGGGCGGGAGGCTGTTCTTGGTCGACGGACTCATCACGGACTGCGGCCGAATCGTCGCGGAAGGGGAGGCGCACATCGCGTGGTTCAACATGGCGACGCTGCGGGAGCCTTACCGCCTCGAAGGAAAAAAGACGATGGGTCTCGAGCTGGCAGAGCAGCTCGGATGGACGCTGCCGGACGTCATAATCTATCCAACCGGCGGCGGCACGGGCCTCATCGGCATGTGGAAGGCGTTTGAGGAGATGGACGCGCTGGGCTGGATCCCGCAAGGGCAGCGTCCGCGCATGGTCGCCGTTCAGTCGGCCGGCTGCTGCCCGATCGTGCGGGCCTGGGAGTCTCGTTCGGACTTCTGCGCTCCGTTCGATAACGCGCATACCATGGCGTCCGGCCTCCGCGTGCCCTACACGGCGGGCGACTTCCTCATCCTGGACATTCTTCGCCGAAGTAACGGTGCCGCCGTCGCTGTAGAGGAGAGGCTGATCCCGTCATGGATGACACTCGGACAAACGACGACGGGCTTATCGATCGGTCCCGAATCTGCGACCTGCATCGGAGCTCTCATTCGACTCCGCGAGACTGGCTGGCTGAAAGCGGACGAGCGCGTCGTCATCTTTAACTGTGGCGCCGACCGATCCAAGTCGAATCCGGATCCCATCAACGTGCCGATCATCGACCCGAACCGAGCGATCGACTGGGACCGCCTCCTCAATCGGTAGGCTTTTGAACCCGGCGCTTCAGCCCGGCCTTCCACCGCAGGTCTTTCATCATTACCGCCGCCGCGTTACGCCCCGAAGCCCCCATGATACCTCCGCCCGGGTGGGTGCTGGCGCCCGTCAGGTAGAGTCCCTTGATATGACTACGATAGCCGGACATACCCAGAGCAGGACGCATCATGAACATCTGGTCGATACTCATCTCCAGATGCATAACATTCCCTCTCGGAAGGCCGAGCTCGCGCTCGAGCCACACCGGATGCTGGAATAACTCGCCGACAATGCTCTCCTTCGTTCCCGGCGCATACTGCTCGAATGTGTCCACGATGGAGTCGCGGGCAACCGCAGCAACATCGTCCCATGAAAGACCAGAAGCGAGTTCGTACGGGAAGTACTGTCCCCAGAGCCAGAGAACCTCGCCGCCCGGCGGCGCGAGGCTGTCGTCGACGGCGGAGAAGGTCATCGCGACCAGGGCGGGATCGCGCGACGGTACTCCTTTCAAAAAGTCCCCGTACGCAGCGTTGATGTAATTCACCGACGGACAGATAAGCTGGAGTGCCGTGCGTGCGTCGTCGGAAGGGTCGGCTGAGTATCGTATGGGCTTGTCGAGCGCGAGTCGCACGATCGCGCCGAAGCCGTTGCCGACGCGCATGCTTTCGAGGGCCTTCGTGGGGCGGAGGCCCTCAGGCAGGAGCCGTCCGAGCGTCTCCATCGCGTGAGCGGCTCCGAGCACTGCACGGGCGGTATACGCCTCTCTCTCCACACGGACGCCGGCCGCATGACCACGCTCCACCAGAATCTCGTCTACCGGAGCGTTTGTGTAAACTGATCCGCCATACGATTCGATACACCGCTTCAGTGCCTGAGTAAGCATGCCGGAACCGCCGCGGGGACGGGCGATGCCGCCCTCGTGATAAAGCGGCTGCCACAGAACGAACGGCGCGGTCATCGGCTCGGTAGGTGGGGGCCCGGACTGAGCCGCCATCCATGCCAGCGCCGCCCTCACTTTTTCCTCGCGGAAGTAGTCGGCCACGACTTCGCCGTAAGGCTTGAGAATCGTTGACAATCGAGACTGCCATCCAAGATCGCCGTCCGAACCGAAAGCGAACTTCTTACCAAGTTGCAGCGGTCCCGGCGCGGCCATGAACGCCTCTTTTACACGCCGGGCGAAATCGCTCCAGTCGTCGATCAGCCTGCGATATGCTTCGCCCTCACCGGGGTACTTCGCCTCGAGGTGCTCAACGGTCCGGTCCAGATCCCGGTAGATGTAAAACGAATCTCCATCCGGAAAAGGAGCGAAAAACAGCGGGTCGAGTTCGAGGTACTCCAGTCCGAAGCGCTCCAGCTCCAGCTCCTCAACAATAGGCGTCAGGCGAATCAGGATGTGCGCGCTTCCGCCGATGTCGAATTGGTATCCGGGCACAATCTCCTCGGTCGCGACCGCACCGCCCACAATGTGGCGCCGCTCGAACACGGCTACGCGATAACCGGCTTGGGCAAGGTAGGCAGAGGCCACCAGTCCATTATGGCCGGCACCGATCGTGATAACGTCGTAGTCGTAACTCAAGGAGTTGCGTTTTCGGGAATCATGGCTTGAGACGGTCCATGTCAAGATCCGGGTTGTAGACGACCTCGCGATACGTATATCGCTCGACCACGTGGCCGCGCTCCAGGCGCTCGTGGCAACGTACATGCAGCGGTGCGTCGGCCACTTCAAGCCGGTTTGCGCGCCCTGCTCCATCCTCGAACATCACAAGATAGC
>JAHHLP010000137.1 GCA_018679295.1 Rhodothermia bacterium | reverse complement strand
CTACAAGGCATAGATAGTCCGGAACGAGAATGGCGAGCCTCAGGGACATACGCAACAGGATCGGGTCGGTCAAGAACACGCAGCAGGTCACGCGTGCCATGAAGATGGTGGCCGCTGCCAAGCTGCGACGAGCGCAAGAGCGCATCTTTCGAACGCGTCCGTACTCGTATCAGGTGGGCAAGATTATCGCGCACCTGAGAGAGCACATCGACCCAACCGTGCATCCACTCTTTGAAACGCGCGAGAGCGTCACTGCGGTGCTGTTGGTGATCGTGACTGCGGATCGCGGCCTTGCGGGCGGTTTCAATTCAAACATCATCAAACGGGCTGAGGAGACGATCCGGAGTCGCTACAGCCGCTATCACGAGTCTGGCAATCTGCACCTGGTTTGTGTGGGTCGCAAAGGACACGAGCATTTCACGAAACGGGGCTACCAACTGGTCGGCGACTTCCGCGGTACATTCGACGACCTGAGCTTCGCGTCTGCCCAGAAAGTGGTAGGACTCGTGGTTGAGGGCTACAGGGAAGGTCGTTGGGATGATGTGCAGCTCGTTTACAACGAGTTCAAGAACACGATCTCCCAGAACCGGATCGTCGAGCCGCTGCTTCCGATTCCTGCCGAGCATTTCGTGACCCCGGTCATGGAGCAGACGTTGGAGACCGACGCGGCGGCCAGCAACGCTGTCGAGTACATTTTTGAGCCCGATCCGCGGGCCATCCTCGATGTACTGGTGCCTCGGTTTCTGAACTATGAAGTCTGGCGAGCACTGCTCGAGTCTAACGCAGCCGAGCAGGGCGCGCGCATGGTGGCAATGGACAACGCGACCTCCAATGCCGATGAACTACTGAGAGATCTACGGCTCAAGTATAACCGGGCGCGACAGGACGCGATCACGAAGGAACTGATCGAGATCACGAGCGGAGCGGATGCTCTAGGGGCGTAGCGCCGGACCTGTTGCACGGGTTTGCGCGTAGACGGCTAGGCAAGTATTTTTTTGGCCGCCGAGAGGCGGCAACCGGACAGCGTCGAGGAACCGGAGAGGTGGCCGAGCTGGCTGAAGGCGCTCCCCTGCTAAGGGAGTATGGGTCCAAAAGACTCATCGTGGGTTCGAATCCCACCCTCTCCGCAACTACGGGAGCCGGGCGCGAAACGTCCGGCTCTCCTTTGTTGTGACTACGCCAGCAAACTTGGAGGGGTGGCAGAGCGGTTGAATGCACTGGTCTTGAAAACCAGCGTGCCCTCGCGGGTACCGTGGGTTCGATTCCCACCCCCTCCGCCAACTTCCGGTCGTCATGGACAGACGCGTGCGACTGACAAGTTCGTGTATTCCTTCCTCGCATAATTGATATGTAACAATAGAGTTTGCGACTCGTCTACTCGCTCGGTGCCCGACATCGCCTGCGCACCACAAGTTTTCTCACGGTTTCACAACGTCAGATGCAGAAACGTTCTATCGCCAGCCGCCTGCTAGTTATCGGCGCCCTGTCCGTACTTGGGATAGCGCCGTCGTCGGTGGCACAGACTCAAAGGATTACGTTTGATGATGCGGTCACTCTCGCACTCGAACGCAACGTAGACCTCAAGAAAGCCGAGAACGACGTCGCGCTTCAGGATCAGATTGTCGCTCGGGAAAAGGCAGATTTTCTGCCGGACCTAAACGTCTCGCTCCGGCCCAGCCGAAGCTGGGGTCTGACGTTCGACCAGACCTCCTTCCGTCAGGTGACGCAGAAGAGTGACTTCTTTAGCGTCTCCGCATCATCCAGCGTCAACCTTTTTGACGGGTTCGGAAAAGTGGCGACGCTACGCGAGGCCCAGCACACCCTCGAATCCAGTTCTTTGACTCTCGAGCGGCGCCGGCAGACAGTCTTCTTCAATGTCATTCAGGCTTACCTGCAGGTGATCCTTGACAAGGAGCAGGTGCAGATTCGGGCAGAAGACGTTGAGTCGCAGCAGCAACAACTGCGCCGAATTGAGGAGTTCACGAGGGTGGGCTCGAGGCCGATCTCGGATCTGTATCAACAGCAGGCAACGCTTGCGGCATCTGAACTGCAACTGTTGGAAGCCGAACGAGCAGTCCAACTCAGCGAGGTCCGCCTCATTCAGGTTCTCGAACTGGATCCGTTGCGTGTATATGATTTCGATGCCCCACTCCAGGAGGATATTGACCTAAGTGCCTCGACATACGAGTTGGATGCACTGCTACAGAGCTCTTTCCAGCAGCGTCTCGACCTCCAGGCTCTCGACGCGAGTATTGCGTCGTCTGAGGAGGGGATCCGCGCTGCAAAATCGGGTCGGTACCCGTCGCTGACGCTTTTCAGCAGCGGGGGATCGTCCTACTCCAGCTTGCGAGAGGAACCGATCATCGACGTTAACGATCAGGTCACGGGGTTCGAACGAGTGCCCTTTGCGGATCAGCTGGAAGACAACAGATCCGCCTCTCTCGGACTCACGTTGAGCATACCGATCTTCAACCGCCTTTTCACGAAGACAAACATTCAGCAAGCGCGAATTCGACACAGTAACCTGGGTTTGGACCGACAGAACCTCGAGCAGAATATTGCCCTTGAGGTACGCCAGGCATACCTGGACTACCTTACTGCTGTCAAACGTCTGGACGTGACCGAAAAGCAGGTTCGTTCGGCGAGGCAGGCGGAACAGGTCGAAAGTGAACGCTACGACATCGGCGCGTCCACGCTGGTTGAGCTCACCCAGGCGCGAGCCAGTCTCGTCGACGCCGAGAGCCAGCGCGCCCAGGCCGTTTACCAGTTTGTATTCCAGGGCAAAGTAATCGAATATTACCTGGGTACATTGAACCCGTCGCAGACGCTTTTCCGATAGGAGGAGGTCATACGAACGGTTGAGCCCCTATTAGTTTTTTAAGTTCGATCTGATGGCAAAGAAGAATGCGACGAAGGTCATACTCTGGGTAATCGCCGGCCTTGTCGTACTACTTGTGGTCGTCGGCCTCCTTGCGAAGTTCGTGTTCGGAGGTTCAAAGGCCACCGAGGTTGAGGTAGCGGAGGCCACCTTCCGGGACATTACGCAGGTGGTGACGGCTTCCGGGAAGGTTCAGCCCGAGATTGAGGTAAAGATCTCACCTGACGTTTCAGGAGAGATCGTAGACCTTCGTATCAAAGAGGGTCAGCAGGTCAAGAGGGGTGACTTCCTTCTTCGCATCGACCCCGATTTCTACGAAGCGCAAGTCGAACAGGCACGCGCCGGCGTGCTCCAGTTCAAGGCCACCGAGGCGCAGCGGAGAGCGGATCTGCTAAACGCGAAGCTCGAGTTTGAGCGTCAGGAAAAGCTCTATGAGAGCAAGTCCGTTTCGGAAAGCGACTTCCAGAAAGCCCAGACGCAGTACGAGGTAGCGAAGGCAGCTCTGGAGGCGGCTCAGTACTCCGTTCAAAGTTCTGAAGCGAACCTGAGAGAAGTCCGGGAGCAGCTCGCCAAGACGTCCATCTACTCGCCGATGGACGGCACCGTCAGTAAGCTGGACGTCGAGCTCGGTGAGCGGGTTGTGGGCACAAGCCAGTTTCAGGGCACCGAGATGCTGAGGATCGCGCAGCTAGGGCAAATGGAACTCGAGGTGGACGTAAACGAGAACGATGTGGTCAACGTTGTGCTCGGTGACTCGGCCCGAATCGAGATTGATGCTTTCCCAGAGGGGTCGTTCCGCGGAGTGGTAACCGAGATTGCGAACTCCGCAAGGGTGACCGGAGCAGGCACGCAGGAGCAGGTGACGAACTTCCCGGTGAAGATCCGGATTCTGGATGTCCACAACACCGTCCTTGCTGGCAAGTCGGGGATAGTTTCGTCCGAGGCGCCTGCCGCAGAGGCCCCGAATTTTAGACCCGGGATGAGCGGGACCGTCGACATATTTACACATACTATCGAGGATGCGGTGGCGGTCCCCATTCAAGCTGTTACGGTGCGGGACATCAACAAGGTGAAGCGGGATCAGCTGATGAAGCAGCGCCGCCGGGGTGGAAACGACGGCGAGGCGGATGCCGACTCCGTTGACGTGTCCCAGTTTGAAATGGAGGACCTCCGGAAGGTCGTGTTTGTGGTGGATGGACCCACCGCTTCGATGGTTGAAGTCGCAACGGGGATCTCGGACGACACCCACGTTCACATCGATTCCGGCCTCGAAGGCGGTGAGACAGTTGTGATCGGGCCATACCGCGTAGTGAGCCGAACCCTTGAGGATGGTGAAGAGGTGGAGGCGAAGAAGGATCCTCTTGAGCGCGCGATGGCACGCGGCGGAGCGTGAAGATCGATGACTATCGCGAGCCCACCGATGAGTAGCCCCGCTCTAATATCACTGTCGGGTATTACCAAGGTCTACCAAATGGGCGAGCAATACGTCCATGCTCTTGCCGGAATCGACCTGGAAATCGGACGGAACGAGTACGTGGCCATCATGGGTCCGTCCGGATCGGGCAAGTCGACTCTGATGAACGTGATCGGATGTCTCGACACGCCTACAGAAGGCCGGTACATCTTGAACGATCGCGACGTCAGTCGGATGACAGATAACGAGCTGGCCGCGATTCGAAACCTCGAAATCGGGTTCGTTTTTCAGACGTTTAACCTGCTGCCGAGAGTCAACTGTCTGCAGAACGTGGAACTGCCGCTTATCTATGCGGGAGTCAAGAGGTCCGTCCGCCGCCAGCGAGCGGCTGATGCGCTTGTGAGCGTCGGACTCGGAGACCGGATCGATCATCGTCCCAACGAGTTGTCTGGAGGCCAGCGTCAGCGCGTTGCGGTGGCCCGCGCACTCGTCAACAAGCCCTCGCTCATCCTTGCTGACGAGCCCACCGGAAACCTGGACACCCGCACGGGCGCCGAGATCATGGAACTGTTCCGACAGTTGCATCGGGAGGGCAATACGATTCTGGTCGTCACCCATGAGGAGGAGGTGGCGCGGCATGCACGTCGGATCGTGCGGCTTCGCGACGGCCTGATTGAGTCGGACGAGAGGGTGGGTCTGCCGCAGGATGCTGAGGCCTAGGCCCATGCGGGCGCCTCAACTGTCTCTCTGCCTGCGCGCCAGGCCTACTCCAAGTCGCAGGGTGCTCCAGCCTGAACTCCAAACGTTTCGGATCGAAGCAGATCGGTGGGCGCGGCGCCATCCTGGTTTTTAGGGCTTCTGTGTGGCTTTCTCCCCCTTCTTGACACACTTCCCGGGCCGCAAAATACTTGGATCGGCTGCGGCATCCACCTATAATACGTGGCAGGGCGAACCAACATTCAGTTGGGGAATGCTCCGCCACCGCACACTAGTATAACGGAGAGTCAAGATGAAAAGGACAGTATCCCTGATTGCGGCATTCGCCGTAATCCTCCTGCAAGCGGGCCCCTCTTTTGCGCAGAAATTCGAGGCTGTTCACGCCGTACACCACAAGAACGCTGCGCAGGCTGAAGAATCTCTAGCCAAGCTGATGAACTCTGATGCGATGAAAGACGCCCGCGTCACTCTGTATCAACAGACGTTCGGCGAATTTGCGTCATCACATCTTGTCGTTGAGGACTTCGACAATTACAAGCAATACATGGCAACGACCGGTGCGCGCCTTGGCAGTCACGCGTGGTCGAACTACAGACTTCAAACCCTGGACTCGGAATACCGCGGCAGCAATATGTTTAGTGTAGTGGACGATCACGGCGCTCCGCGGCACACGGCCGGGTATTTGGCCGCTTACCTAATACATACAACCGACGCGGCGACGTATCGAAGTGCTATCGCCGAGTTGAATGCGGCGACTGGCAATCCCGGCGTATTGCGGCTCTTGGCCATGCGTACGGGGACCAGAAACTTCACGCATGCCGTGCTGATCGGCGGCGCCGACTTTGAGGCGGTCAATGCGTTTCTCGACAAGCTGTTCGCCAGTGAGGCCTACGCCGATTTCGTTGAGAAAGTGGGTGACACCCGCAAGCTGGTCGGAGTAGCCATGTACCACAGGGTTGCGACCTGGGGTAACTGACGTCCCCGTAGGAATCTGGCCTGGCCGGCACGTTCGCCGGCCGGGCCAACTATTTCGATCGCAAGCTGCGCACAGCTGGCCACCATCACTCTAGTCGATCGAGCAATCAGTCAACCGAGCAGGATTCCCGGATCACCGAACGCTCGAAGGACACGTCACCATCCGCCTGTCGAACAGCGACGGCTTGAAACGGCAGCGTCAGTGCGGCGATTGTCAGGCAGTCGCCTCCTGGCGCACTTACAACATATGAGGCTGTGATATCTCCGTCCTGCTTCTCGACGCTTTGGAATTCGATCCGAAATCCGCCTGACACCTGTGGAAGCGCGACGAGCATCACCATGTATTGGGAGAAATCGACAGAACCAAACGCCTCCCTGGGCGCAAGTTTCGAAGCCATTTCGACCCAGGCGGAAGAGTCTCTGAGAACGACCTCCGTGGTGTCCGAAAGAGAACCAGCTTGACCGAACCCGACCGACTCAAAGTACAACGACTCGGAGACCGCCAAGGCCGGCTCGGAATCGGACGACGTGCAATTCCACCCCGACACACCCGGGAAAGCGAAAATGACAAGAATGCCTGCAAGATATCTCATACAGTGATCGTACCGTGCTCGCGGGTCTGAAGATTCCCTTGTCCGGTTCATCTGAAGAAAGTTCGCGGAACTTCCGCGGATATCCAGTCATTCAAGCCTGTCTATTGTGAACGTGTTGCTTCCGAGAGGATAAATGGCGATCAAAACTCTTGATATGGATGCCTTGGCAGCGCAGACCGGCAACGTCTTTGAAGGTGTTGCCATATCTGCAAGGAGATCCAGGCAGGTAGCTTCTAAGATTAAGCAGGAGCTCGACAACAAGCTGGCTTATTTCGAAGGGTTCGAACCGGAATTGGAAGACCCCCGGTTTCAGGAAGAGCAGAAGAAGATCTCGCTGGAGTTCGAAGTGCGTCCCGAGCCAACAGAGATTGCAATCGATCAGATGCTGGAAGGCGACGTCTACTATCGCTATTCGTCGGAGGAGTCGAACGATACGATGGATAAGATTTTCGAGTAGCCGGCGTAGAATCTGGTGAGTCGAGAGGGGCAGGTACGTTTTCGTATCTGCCCTTTCTATTTTGCGATCGCTATCACGCCCGTCACTGCCGCATAGACTCCGCGCCCGCACCTCATGACTGTCAGGGTTTTGTGCTCGATCTCCGTGGTCCTCGTTTGCGGAACCGTACGTGGCCAGGACGCCATGAAGCTGCCGCGGCTGGGCGGAGAAGTGCATCTGGACGGAAGCCTAACCGATCGTGCGTGGGCAGCCATCGAGCCTCTGCCGTTGGTCATGTACCAGCCGGTGTATGCCGGTGACATGACCGAGCAAACCGAGATTCGTGTCGGGTACGACGACGAACATATCTACATATCCGGTGCACTGTTCGACTCAGTACCTGAGGGAATCCGTGGCAACTCCCTGTACCGTGATCAATACAGCGGCGATGATACGTTTGCGATCATCCTCGACCCATTCAATGATGACGAGAACACGCTTTGGTTCTTTACGACGCCGAATGGCGTCCGTGTAGACCTAGCCGTGAGCGATGATGCCCGGGCCGGCTTTGAATCAGTAAACGGCAGTTGGAACACGTACTGGGACGTTGCGACGACGCGCGATGAAAGAGGCTGGTTCGCCGAAATGCGAATACCGTTCAGCAGCCTTGGTTTTCAGGCAGACAGCGCCTCCGTTGTCATGGGGATGACAGTGTACCGGTACATCGCGCGAACGAATGAAAGACACATCTTTCCCGACATCCGTCCCGACTATGACATGGGCTTCGCGAAGGCGTCGCAAACCATGGAAGTAGTCCTCGAGGGAGTACGCTCCTCCAAGCCCGTATACGTGACACCTTACATACTGGCCGGTGCCGGTGAGAATGCCCGACTCGCGCGGTCGGGGTCGCGGTACAGGACCGATTTTGACTATCCAAGAGAGATAGGCCTGGACGTCAAGTACAACCTGACGAGTAATCTCACACTCGACCTGACTGCCAACACCGATTTCGCGCAGGTCGAGGCCGACGATGAGGAGGTAAACCTGACCCGGTTCTCGTTGTTCTTCCCGGAGAAGCGGCAGTTCTTTCAGGAGCGGTCGGGCATCTTCAACTTCAACCTCGGTGGCTCCAACCGCGTCTTCAACAGCCGGCGAATCGGTTTGGATGACGACGGTCAGGAGGTGCGGATTCTCGCGGGGACGAGACTGACGGGCCGAGCGGGCGAGTGGGATATCGGCATTATCAACATGCAGACGGACGAGAGTGCCAAACTGCCTTCTGAGAACTTCGGCGTGCTGCGGCTTAGGCGACGCGTCATCAACTCCTATTCGTATGCTGGCCTGATCGGCACGTCACGTTTGGGAGCAGATGGGTCGTACAACGTCACGTACGGTCTCGATGGCATGATACGGGTCACAGGCGACGAATACCTGACGCTACAGTTTGTGCAATCCGTTGATGACGAGGTCGTTGAGGCGGATGGGTATCGCCCCGATGATTCCGGAGCTCTCCGCATTGAGTGGCAACGCCGTACGGTAAGGGGTTTGGCGTATGAGCTGTCGTTTACGCGCGTTGGTCAAGACTACGCTCCCGATGTAGGCTTTCAGAACCGCACCGGGTACTACCGGCCGGGCACAGCTGCGTCGTACGGCTGGTTCTTCGCAGGACGTTCCGGAATAAGGCGGGTTTCCGTCGGAGCAACCGGGTTCAGCTTTCTGAGGCTGGAGGACCGGTCGATCGAGACGGGAGAGGTTGAGGTTGCCGCGGATCTGGAACTAATGAGTGGCGTCACGTTCGGCAGTGACATGGAGCTTGTGGTTGAGGATCTGCCAGATACGTTGTCGTTTGCAAATGGAAGCTTCGTTCCCAGCGGGCGCTACACGTTCACCTCATTCGGTGTTAGTTATTCGGCTCGCGATGGTGCCCTGTTCAGGCCGCAGATCGATCTGTCTGCCGGATCATTTTACGATGGATCGGTCGTGTCGGCGGGTGTCTCGCCCACATGGAATGCTTCGCGGAATCTTGAGCTGGGCGGCAGTGTTCAGGCGGTCTCGATCCGTTTCCCGAAGCGGGATCAGGAGTTCGATTTCGTGATTAGCCGACTTCGTGCGCAGGTGGGTTTCGACACACGTGCATCTGTTAGTGCGTTCGTGCAGTACAACTCGGCGGCGGATCTCGTGTCTGCCAACATCCGCTTCCGATATAACTTCCGTGAGGGGCAGGACCTCTGGATCGTCTACAACGAGGGGGTAAACACGAGCCGCGATCGTGTTTTTCCGGTCCTGCCGTTCACTGCGGCCAGAACGGTACTCGTGAAATACACACACACCTTTAGGCTATGATCCAACCACTTCCAAGGTCGATATCATCCGGTGCGGCTGTTGTTTGTATGCTGGCTGTTTGTTGGTTCTCAGGTTGTCTGCCAGCGCAGCCAAAGATCGAGTCGGCTGCGGACCTTGTCGCCGCGATGAAGGCCAAGTATGACGGGAAGTGGTACGAAACGCTGACTTTCACTCAGGAGACCGTCCGATTCAATGCTGACGAACCCGATACCTCCATTTGGTACGAAGTACTCTCGATTCCTGGCCGACTGCGAATAGACATAGCGCCGGCGGATTCAGGCAACGGCCTGCTTTTCGTCGACGATCATCGGTACGTATTCCAGAACGGCGAACTCGTTTTTGAACGCCCCGAAATTCACCCTCTGCTGGTCCTCGGCTTTGACATTTACCACGCTCCGGTGGAAGAGACGCTGGCAAAGATCGATTCGCTCGGCATAGACATTAACGCGATGCACGAAAGCGAGTGGGACGGTCGACCTGCCTACGTCGTGGGAACGGTCTCCGGTGATCTCGACTCAGCTCAGTTCTGGGTGGACAAGGAGCGTCTGGTTTTTGTGAGACTTCTACAGCCGGCGCAAGCCGGAGACGGCGTAGTCGAGATTCGATTTGAAGACTACGAACCAGTCGGTGAGGCGTGGCTTGCGCCTAAGGTAGAGTTCTTTCTGGATGGCAGTCTAATGTTGCGAGAGACCTATCACGATGTCACGATAGATGAACTGGTTAGCGATTCTCTGTTCGACCCAGTCATGTGGAAGGACTTTACGGACTGGGCTACCGACGGATGACGCACCCCGATACTGCGCCATCTGTGAGATGGCACGAGGTTACCATACCGGTTCGTGAGCTTGTCGGTCGCGTGGGGCGTTGGATCATAGGCACCATAGTGATTGTGGCCCTGCCGTTTGGAGTCGTAAACGGTTGGACGTCCCTGATACCGCCGCCGCTCGGTGCCGTTTTTCTTGGCGATGTTGCGATTGGCGTGTTGATACTGATCGGCGTGTACACGCTGTCCATCCCGGTGCACGAGGGGCTGCATGCACTAGGTATGATCGTAACCGGAACCCCGGCATCGGCCATTAGCTTCGGCGCGAAACTTAGGCAAGGCATTGTGTATATCCACTGCGACCGCCCGATGTCACTGCGCTCCTATCGATTCACGCTCCTCTTGCCGGTTGCGGTGACCGGTGTTTTACCTGCGGTCGTTTCCGTGGCTGTCGGGTCGCAATGGATCGCCGTCTACTCGGCTCTCATGATTGTCTCGGCGGTCGGCGATATGGAGATGGTATGGCGCCTCAGGCGACTTCCGGGTGAAACCCTGGTTCGTGACCATCCCGACGAACTCGGATGCGAGATTCAGTTGGTCCGCGAGGTCGAAGGCGCCGAATCTTGAGCGTTCCCGGATTGCATGTCCTTCGCGAACCACTCACGGATAACCCGCAGGGAGGGTTTCCGCTGCGGTGTGAAGTCGATAGCACGCCTTGGGCCGGCGCTTTCGGCAGCTGTATGCCATCGCCAAATGGACGCGCCGGCAAACCATTGTTCGTTCCATACCTCCAGAAAGAACGCCGTGAAAAGATCTGCCTGCAGCTGCAGGTCGGTCTCCACAACCCCGACGTCCTTGCGGGATACCCATTGCCAAGGCTCACGCGCCGAACCGACTACGCTCCGGTATCCGATTTCAGTGAAAAAGACGGGCTTGTTGTGGATATCGGCTATTCGCGATAGAGACTGCTTGTGCGGCAGCCAACCACCACGCAAATCCGTAAGCGACGGACGGTCGTCACTCGATACCGGAAAGTATGCCTGTATGCCAATGAGATCGAGTGCTGGCCAGAAGTCGACATCCTCATATTCCGCGTACCAGTTTGCGGCGTAGGTAATTGATCCATTATACTCGGCACGGATCTCGTTGGCCATCCTGCGCCAGAAGTCCGGTCGCTCCCGGGCAGCCGTCGCCAGTTCCGTGCCGATGACGAAGACGTCCGCATCGATATTGCGGGCAAGCCGGGCGTAGTGGAGAATGAACGTGCGATACGAGGACTCCCACGCGGTCCACTTGGCCTCGGTATCGAACCCGATCATGTCCCTCCGCTGGCCGGCCGTATCGTAACCCCCAACCCAGATATGAGGTTTGAGTATCGTGCCCACGCCGTGCTCTCGAGCGCCCTCCGCGATCGCCTGGATCCCTCTATCAGACTCGGTATACCAGCGCCGGTCGGGATCGAAGCGGATCGTGGTGTCCGTGATGCCACGCTGATAACCGAACGTGACGAGGGTTACGTGCGAGATCCCAAGATGGCGCAGTTCATCAAGCGTGCCCGGCTCCGGCTCACGGCGCGATGAGAATGTCACCGAGCGGATGCGCGGCTGGGACTCATCGCGATATTTCATGGCGGCAGACCGCGATATCGACACAGCGGACTCCGCCTCGACTTTCTCCGGAGCACACGACAGTGTGCTCAACGCGGCGGTCAGGAGTACCGGCAGAACGATCCGGAACATTGCGGGATGTCTAGGGTGGACGACTCAGCAACGACGGTTTGACAAGGCCCAACGACCGGCGCTGGAGTCGCGCGCCGTGTGCCGACGATTGCTAAATTTATCACAATTGCGAGTATCGAGTCAGGAAACTTCGCGGTTGGCCGATACCGATGTTTGAGGTCCTGGGAAGATTGGTCGCCCGTTGCCCACTTCGCCCCAAACCAGCCTCCTTCACGATAATATCAACCGTTTGTAAGGATGAAGTACGACATCGTGGTTGTTGGTGGTGGTATCGTCGGTTTGGCGACAGCGTACCATTTATTGCGTGCCCATCCGGATCAGAATGTGGCCGTTGTGGAGAAGGAATCGGCGATTGCGACGCATCAGACCGGTCGTAATTCCGGCGTGATCCACTCCGGCATCTACTACAAGCCGGGCTCGCTGAAGGCTGAGAACTGTAGGAAGGGTCGTCTGGCCTTGATCGACTTCTGCGAGGAGCACGGGGTTCCGTACGAGATCTGCGGCAAGGTAATCGTGGCTGTTGAGGAACGGGAGCGGCCTGAGCTACGGCGGATACTGGAGTGCGGCCGAGAGAACGGGGTGGATTGCCGACTGATAAGCCAAGAGGAGCTGTCGGAACGAGAGCCTCACTGCGATGGGCTGGAGGCAATTCACGTTCCGGATGCAGGAATTGTCGACTATCGTGGTGTTGCCTCGCGACTGGCGCAAGTCATCGAGGAGAAGGGAGGCGAGATACGTGTGGCGACGAAGGTGGAGGGTTTCAAAACGACGCCGGACAGTGTGGTTGTGACTACGACTGCGGGCGACCTGGAAACGGGCATCGTCATAAACTGTGCGGGCCTTCATTCCGACCGGATTGCACGGATGTCCGGTGCCGATCCCGACGTTCAGATTGTACCGTTCCGCGGCGAGTACTTCGAGTTGAAAGAACGCGCAAGTCATCTCTGCCGAAATCTTATCTATCCGGTTCCAGATCCTGCGTATCCGTTTCTTGGCGTCCACTTCACCCGCATGATTGACGGACGGGTGGAGTGCGGGCCAAGTGCAGTCCTTGCGTTCGCGCGTGAAGGATATCGGTTCCGCACGTTCGATCTCGGCGACGCCATGGAGTCAATGCGATTCAGCGGATTTCGGCGGCTGGCCGCATCTCACTGGAGGAAGGGGGCCGTCGAGTTCATGCAGTCACTCAGTAAACGGTACTACCTGCGGGCGCTTCGGCGTCTCATTCCGGAGGTACGTTCTTCCGACTTGGTGCCTGCGCCTGCGGGCGTGAGAGCGCAGGCGCTCCGTCCGGATGGCTCCCTGGTTGACGACTTCCTTGTCCTTGAGAGTGAGCGTTTCGTCAATGTCTGCAATGCTCCGTCTCCCGCCGCTACAGCATCTCTGAACATAGGCAGGATGGTAGCGGATAAGGCCGCGCTGCATCTGGCTGCATAGTTATGGTTGGGTCCGGATGTCCGACGGCGGAAGTTGATGGCCTGCCGTCGCATAAGAAGGCAGGTGGGTTGGTAGTGTTCGAATAGCTTACCCCCGTCAGTGGGTTAGATGGGGCTGCCTTCAGTAACGCTTCACCGCGTTCGCCTACAGAGCGTCAGACCGAGAGCGTTATCGTGCCCACAACTGCACCCGCCATATGATCGCCAACGGTGAACCGCGTATTCTGATAATATCGGGCTGCATGTTCCTGCTGGCGTGCTTGCTCGCAAACGTCAGCGCCGCGCAGTCGGGGACCCGCAGCTCCTGGAAAACGAATTGGGAACGTCACTCCGTAGATCTTAGCGAGATCATTTCCGGCGGTGTCCCCAAGGATGGCATACCGCCGATAGACCAACCAGAATTCGTTTCTCCGTCGAGTGCTGCTCCATGGATCGGGGATCGCGAGCCCGTGATCTTGCTCACTATCGACGACGACGCGCGCGCGTATCCGCTTCAGATCATGACGTATCACGAAATCGTCAACGACATCGTCGGGGGAGTGCCGGTCACCGTCACATTCTGTCCGCTGTGCTACAGCGC
>JAHHLP010000474.1 GCA_018679295.1 Rhodothermia bacterium | reverse complement strand
CTGGAGAACCGCTCTATCAGGATGTGGTCACGGCAGTGGCCGAGTCAGTGGCATCCGGCGACGCTCCGTTTGGGGGCATGCCGAGAATCGTCGGTGGTCGCTACGGACTTTCGTCGAAGGAGTTTACGCCGGCAATGGTGCAGGGCGCCCTGGCGAATCTGCTGGATGACAAGCCGCGAAATCACTTCACTGTCGGGATAATCGACGACGTCTCGCATACGAACATCGAATATGATCCAGAATTCGACATCGAATCGGACGATGTAACACGCGCCGTCTTCTGGGGACTGGGGTCCGACGGCACAGTCGGTGCGAACAAGAACTCGATCAAGATCATTGGCGAAGGTACGGATCTATATGCGCAGGGCTATTTCGTCTATGACTCCCGTAAGGCCGGCGCACGAACCATTTCGCACCTCCGCTTCGGTCCCGAACCGATTCGTGACACCTACCTGATCCGGAAGGCGCAGTTCGTTGCGGTCCACCAATTCGGTTTCCTTGCACGATACGATACGCTCGAGTTGGCCGACGAGGGCGCGACTTTCCTGCTGAACAGCCCGTACGGACCAGACGAGGTTTGGGATAAGCTACCGCGGCGCGTACAGGAACAGATTATTCAGCGTCGTCTCAAGTTTTTCGTGATCGATGCTTACACGGTCGCGAAAGAGCAGCAACTCGGAGCCCGCATCAACACGGTGATGCAGACTTGTTTCTTCGCCCTCAGTGGAATCCTTCCGCAAGAAGAGGCGATCGAGAAGATCAAGTCGGCTATACGCAAATCGTACGGCAAGCGTGGCGAGGCCGTCGTCCGCATGAACTTCGCGGCGGTGGACGCGGCGGTGGCGCACATGGCCGAGGTGGATGTACCGACTACTGCCTCGAGCAATATCGAACTGCCTCCTGTTGTGCCGGAGGAAGCTCCGGAGTTTGTACAAGAAGTAACCGGACCCATCATCGCCGGCATCGGCGATGACCTTCCGGTTAGCAAGTTGCCGGTCGATGGCACCTATCCAACTGGAACGACCAGATGGGAAAAACGCAATCTCGCGATTGACGTCCCCGTCTGGGAGCCGGACCTCTGCATCCAGTGCGGAAAGTGTGTCATGGTTTGCCCCCATGCGGTCATTCGAGCTAAGGTGGTGGACGAGAATGATCTCGTGGGGGCTCCGGCCGGCTATAAAACGATGGACGCCAGCTGGCGCGAGTTGCCCGACAAGAAGTATTCCCTGCAGGTAGCTGTAGAGGATTGTACCGGGTGCAAACTCTGCGTCGAGGTCTGTCCAGCGAAGGATAAGAGCCAGGTCAATCGAAAGGCGCTGAACATGGCGCCTCAGCGACCGATACGCGAGCAGGAACGTGAGAATTGGTCCTTCTTCGAGAAGCTTCCGGATCTCCATCGGAATGGTGGCAGCAACGGGCTTAAGTTCACGAAGGTCAAGGACGTGCAGTTGTTGGAGCCCCTCTTCGAATTCTCCGGGGCGTGTGCTGGTTGTGGAGAGACTCCGTATCTGTCGCTGCTGACCCGGCTCTTCGGCGATCGTGCGATCATCGCCAATGCCACGGGATGCTCCAGCATCTACGGGGGTAACCTGCCGACCACTCCCTGGTCGACAAATAAGGAAGGGCGCGGCCCTGCATGGAGCAACTCGCTCTTCGAGGACAACGCGGAGTTCGGTCTCGGTATGCGCCTGGCGGTCGACAAACAGGGTGAATACGCGCGGGAGCTTCTGGAAAGCAAGAAGGATGAGATCGACAGCGACTTGATCAGCCAAATTCTGAATGCTGATCAATCCTCCGAGTCAGGCATCGTGGAGCAGCGCGAACGCGTCCAATCACTCAAGTCGAAGCTGAGTTCGAGAGACGACCTATGGAGTCGCGATCTACTGAGCGTCGCCGACAGTCTGGTCAAGAAGTCGGTGTGGATCGTAGGCGGTGACGGATGGGCCTATGACATCGGCTATGGCGGCCTTGATCACGTGCTGGCCAGCGGGCGGAACGTAAACGTTCTCGTGCTCGACACCGAGGTATACTCAAATACGGGTGGCCAGGCCTCCAAGGCGACGGGACTTGGCGCCGTCGCGAAGTTCGCGGCAGGCGGCAAGGATA
Source organism: Rhodothermia bacterium (assembly GCA_018679295.1). Classification (GTDB taxonomy): domain Bacteria; phylum Bacteroidota; class Rhodothermia; order Rhodothermales; family JABDKH01; genus JAHHLP01. Next base: position 1,869 of record JAHHLP010000474.1, on the reverse strand, counting down.
CGCCCAAGAAGGATCTTGGACTGCTGGCGATGGGCTACGAATACGTGTATGTGGCCCAGATCGCTATGGGCGCCAACGAGAACCAGACTATCAAGGCCTTCGAGGAGGCGGAGTCATACGACGGCCCGTCTATGATCATCGCCTATAGCCACTGCATCGCGCACGGCATCGACATGGCGCGCGGCATGGATCAACAGAGCCTTGCCACGAATTCCGGTCACTGGCCGCTGTTCCGGTTTGATCCAAGGCGAACAGAAGAGGGCGCAAATCCCTTCCAGCTGGACTCGAAAGCTCCGTCGGTGAAATTCAAGGACTACGCCTACAACGAAAACCGGTATCGCATCCTGCAGCAGATGGATGCAGAAACCGCCGATCGGCTGCTGGATGGTGCACAAAGAGGTGTGGAGCGGAAGTGGAAGAAGTATGAGGAGATGGCTCGGTCTCATGGGCCGGAATCTTCGAAGAAGCCTCCGGTTGCGGGGCCTCCGAAAGGTCCGCCTAAGCCAGGCGGAGGGAATGGCGCGCCCACTGTCAAACCGGCTGCCAAAGGCAAAATGCCGCCCGGTTACTAGAGGCAGGCATCGAACCACGACGAGAGGGCAACGCGACTATGGATCTTAGCACCAGCTACCTCGGATTCACACTAAAGAATCCTGTCGTCCCGTCTGCATCGCCGCTGTCGGAGTCACTCGATCTCATTCGAAGGATGGAGGATGCCGGGGCCTCGGCCATTGTGATGCACTCCCTCTTTGAGGAGCAGCTGACGCGCGAAAGCCATCGCCTTGACCACTACCTCGACTATGGCACAGAGAGCTTCGCCGAAGCGCTGAGCTACTTCCCCATCGCCGAAAACTATCGAGTGGGACCCGACTCGTATCTCGACCACGTGCGAAGCGCGTCTGAGGCGTGCGGCGTTCCGATCATCGGCAGCCTGAACGGAATCAGCTCAGGGGGTTGGACCGCATATGCGAAGCAGATCGAGGAAGCTGGAGCGGCCGCGCTCGAGCTGAACATCTACTACATCCCGACCGATCCGTCAATGACGGGAGCCGAGGTCGAGGATCGATACATCGAGATCGTGGGCGCCGTGCGTGAGTCGGTAACGATTCCGCTCGCCGTCAAGATCGGTCCCTTTTTCAGCTCGGTGGCGCACATGGCGACTAAGCTCGCCGAAGCGGGAGCTTCCGGGCTCGTCTTGTTCAATCGCTTTTACCAGCCCGACCTTGACATCGAAGCACTCGAGGTTACACCCCACCTCGTGCTTTCCAACTCCGATGAACTGCGACTGCCGTTGCGATGGCTCGCAATTCTATCGGGTCGCGTGGATGTCGACCTCGCTATTACGAGTGGTGTCCACACGTACGAGGACGTGCTGAAGTCCGTGATGGCCGGCGCCAACGTGACGATGATGGCATCCGAGCTGCTCCAGAACGGCATTGACCGAATCGCCGAAGTCCTCGGAGAGGTAGAGCGTTGGCTCGTCGAGCACGAATACGAGTCGCTGCGACAGATGCAGGGGAGCATGAGTCAGCGACACGTAGCCGAACCATCGGCGTTCGAGCGGGCCAATTACATGAAGGTGCTTCAGTCGTGGCGCCCGGACCCCGCGGGGCAGGCGCTGCGGTAGCGCGCAGCCGTCATCCCCACCACCGAGCCAGGATCAAAGCGAGCCTAATGGGGCGTTCTATGGATTGCCGCCTTCCCCGCTTCTGCGGGGACATGCCGCGGCAATGAAGACGGGATTACCCGCGTGCGCAGCAATGAAATGACGAGAGATTACCAGCTTCCGCGGGCATGACGGATTAGGTGTCATCCCGGACTCGAGCCGGGACCCAAGCGAGTCGAAAGCCAATCGGGACGGTCTATGGG
>JAHHLP010000017.1 GCA_018679295.1 Rhodothermia bacterium | reverse complement strand
ATTTAAGACGCTTAGAGGCTGCGGGATCACTTATTGTATTCGAAGAAGCCTTCTCGACACACACTCATACGGCTCCAGTCCTGACACTGGCACTCACCGGTGCTGATCAATCTAACCCGAATGGTTTTATTCAATCGCCGTCTCTTATCGATGTCGCGAAGTCAGCTGACTTTCGCGTAACGTGGATTACGAATCAGGTTATCTACGGTGCTTGGGACAACGCGGTATCAATACTTGCTCAGTCAGCTGACGAACTCATATCGATTAATCGGTTCATCGGTAAGACAAGCATGGCGTCAGAGCAAGATGAGGAACTGGTCGATTTATTGCGCGACGTCTTAGCAAGATCGAGCGACCACAATCAACTGATTGTTGTGCACCTCGCCGGGAGTCACAGTCCGTACTGTTCAAGATTTCCCGAGGCTTTCGCAAGATATACTGGTGATCTCGAGCGCGGAGTCTTCGGTGGTGTCACCCGCGCGGCGTCGGCGCGATCCGTAAACTGCTATGACAATAGTGTGCTGTACAATGATCATGTCATAGGGCTAATTATTGACTCGATCGCATCATATCTAGGAGATGACCTATCCGGCGGCCTGCTCTATTTCTCGGATCATGGTGAAGACGTCGTTGGTGGAAGGGGACACAACTCCAGCACCTTCTCATACACAATGACACGAATCCCGATGATGGTTTGGCTATCACCGGGGTATCGGACGATTAGATCGGAAATCGGGAGCCAGTTGGCAGTCCACCAGCGCGAAGTTTTTCCCACGGATCACATTTTCGACACAATGCTAGGCATTATGGGGATTCGATCTGTTTCGCACCAACCAAGTCATGACCTGACGCGTTCCGAATACCAGTTCCCGGACTCACTTGCTCGTTCTGTACGCGGAAAACACGCAATCACTGCACCAGAGAATGAATTGTACATTCAGCGACGCAACATTTCGAACATAATCGCGCGCCAAGAACTCCAGCGGTTGATACCACACCGCCTGAATTCACTCGGCGCGGTTCGGGCTGCACTTTCCTCTGGCATGACGGGCTTCGAAATCGACGTCTACTTCAGAAAGAGCGGAGAGTATTTCGAGGTTGGTCATGACTCCTCCGCCATGTCCGGTCTTAACCTGGAACAATTTCTTCAGGTTGCGACCAATTATCGAGTGGAAAAACTTTGGCTCGACATTAAGAATGCGGCAAGTTCGGATCTCCGGGCTCTACGCAGCGAGCTGCTTCGTCTAGACAAGATGTTTGGCCTTCAGCAGGTGGCGATAGTCGAGTCGTCCTCTCGCGCCGACGACTGGTCGGACATACAAACCGCTGGATTCGGAACCTCATACTACATTGATTTTGAGGCCGCAGTTAGTTCCGATCCGGAAGAATGGGCTCAAGATATCGCTCGCATAGTCCAAAATACCGGCGTCTCGGCCATTTCGTTTGACGCGCGAGCCTACCAACTCGTCAAAAACCACCTTGAACCGCTCCTGTCACGCGACATCATTTACCACGTCTGGGACCTCACTCTCTTCTTAAAGAATCCGTACTTCCAGGAGTTGCTCGAAGAACGCGTGTTCTACGAGGACCAACGCGTCCAAACTCTTCTGATCGGTTACACGACTCCGTACCGCCTTTGAAGCACTGCGACGAAGTCATGCGGGGGGCCTAGTGACTACGATCATGAGTACTGTCACTGTGGTAGTAATCCCTTGTAGAGACCGGCCTGCTTCGCTTCACCTCCGACGCCTCTCCACTGTGATCGTTGATGCAGCCCCATAGCCAGAATCGGGGGAGGCGCTTATGTCCTGGGGCATATTCGCTTGCAGCCTCGCGCAGCGTGTTTCTCTTTTCAAAACTGCGAATTGTGAGATGGGTCTCGGCCCCGATCGCGGCGATCAACGTAGCCGCCGTTATGATGGTTGCGGAAGCGCGCCATCGATGTCCGCCAACACGGCCATCGGGAGTGCACTGAGGACCCAGACACAATCCAATCGACCATCCTAGTATCAGAATCAGTGAAACTTGGCTCGCCGGCATCACGATAACACCACTCAACATCGCGTGCGCCATCGCAGCGAGAGCCGATGTCGTCACGGCTGCAATGGTGAATGGACCGACCGACCCACGGCCTTGCGATTTGGAAAGCTTCACGAACGAACCAACTCCGCGAAAGGCGAGAAAGGCAACAATTGCTGTGGCGACGCCACCCCACTCGGACAAGAATTGCATCAGTGCGTTGTGAGGATGAACACCCCACGTGGCATGCATGCTTGCGTACTGCATCGGGCCCGCACCCAACACGGGATCGCTTCGAAACATCTCAATGGCATGGCGCCAAAGGTTGAAGCGCTCTGAACTCGTCGTAACGTTTCTCTGGTCAATGGACTCGGGCGCGTCGCCAAGGACCTTGAACATGATCCAGAAGAGCGTGAGTCCGCCGATGAACGCGAGAATATTCAGAACATAGTACCGGAGCGATGAGCGCCAAAAAAATGGTGCGGTCGCCACGAACGCGACCCCGCAGCTGACAATCGTCCCACGCGACCCGGAGGCAAAGACCATTGTCCACCAAAGCATCAAGACAAGAAGCAATAAGTACCGCGCCGGATAGGAGCCGCGATCACCCCAGAGAACGGGCAAGGCAAGGACCGGAATCAGTATCGTCTGCACCTGGTTGAAGAACCGAGGATGAGCGTAGCCAAGAAACTCACCGTTCGGCCACAGTGCGTTGATCTGTCCCCTGCGAAACGAGTAGGCCAATCCTAGCTGGCTGAACAGATAGTCTTTGAGGAACCAGAAGGTGTACACTCCGGCAGCAACGAATAGAACCCATGCGAGTATCTGAGTGGCGAGTTTGGGGTCTCGTTGAAAACAGGAGGCTACTAGCAATACGAAAACAGCCAACAGCGCGAGGTGCACAACTTCAAGGACGCCCATTTGGACGTCTGTAGATTGGGCAGCTGACACCAACCCAACGAGGACCAGCAGCAGCACAAGCAAACGAGAGGTCACCGAAAGCGATCGCCAGGTTAGCAGCCAACTCCTTCTGGCAACGGGAATCAAAGCTATTGTCGCACAAGCCGTGACCAGGAGTGCGACTTCCAGTACGCGCTTGAGATCGTACAGTCGAACAGCACCATACGGACTCAAGAGAGGTGTTAAGCCCACATACAGACCGCCGGCGATCAATACAGCAATATGATAGGCAGTTTCAAATCTCTTCGGCATCGCGGGTCAAAAAATAAGAGCGAGCGCACCGTACAAGCTCATGGTCGTTTCGGTGATCATATTCGTCATTACTAACAACGGAAAGAACGGGTAAAGTAATCGACATATCTAGCCGCCGATCGCCTAGTCAAGCCGATCGAGTACGCCGGCTAACGAACGCAATCCCGACCACCACAAACAATGCGCCCGCTACGGTTACCAAATCCGGTATCTCCTGAAAGAAAATGATGCCCCACAGGGTCGCAAAAACGATTTGAATGTAAGAGACGGCCGTCGCGCGGGCGGCACGCTCGATATGCAACCCCTTCGTCAGGAATATCTGCGCGATCTGCGTTGTGATTCCGATTCCTGCGAGCAGAAACCACTCGTCAAGCGTGGGCCACACCATGTCGTTCCACATCAGCGGTATTGCTGCTGGTACAGAAACCAGAGGGAAGTAGAGAATCACAACGAGGTGATCTTCGGTCTCGCGGAGCTTGCGCACCAATGTGTACGCACCCGCCGCAAGGACTGCGCCACCCAAGGCTATCCCTGCCGTCAGCATATCGAGTTCGACGGAACTGATTCTTGAAATGAATGCGGGTCGGGCTATCGCGACGACTCCCACAAGACTCAAAGCTACACTAACTACCTCGCGCCTTCGAATTCCCTCCCCAAGAAAGATCGCCGCAAGGATGGCAACAAAGACTGGATTTGTGTACTGAATGACCGTTACGTCAGCTAGAGGCATTCGGGGGATTGCATAGAAGAAGCAGACGAGAGCTGCGAATCCGAGGAGCCCACGAAGGAGTAGCAGTCCGCGCCGGTTGCCGAGCGCCGCAACACCTGCGCGCCTCAGCATGTAGCTCGTGATAACTAGTGAGATCACGCTTCGTACGAAAACGACCTCTGAGGCAGGAAGTCTGGTGTCCAGCAACTTCACAAACACCGTCATGACACTGAAGAAGACAGCGGCAAGGAACATAAACGTTGTGCCGCGGGTGGAGCGGGCCATCAGGGTATCAAATGAAAAGAGATTGTGCCGGTGAAATCATCTAGTGGTCCTGCGGCCATGAAAATGAAAAGCTGTCTAATGCAGATCCCGAGGTGCGATATTAACTATAATAGGGGCCAATTAGGCCTGTAGCTCAGTTGGCAGAGCAGCTGACTCTTAATCAGCGGGTCCAGGGTTCGAGTCCCTGCAGGCCTACTCCTAAAATCGCCCTGAAATGGCTCACGTGGCCGTTTCAGGGCGTTTTGCTTTTCGGACTCTGGACTCCGGTTTTGCAGGATATTGCAGGATTTTGCAGATGCTTCGGAAATATTTCGGAAATGGAATCGTCGTTTCCGAAGCTACTCCTGGGGAGCGAAAGCCGACTCCATCGCCTTCTTCATGACGTCAGGCGCGAGGTGGGAGTAGATCATGGTGGTCGAGATGTCCGCGTGACCGAGAATCTGCTGGATGATCGCGGGGCTTACGCCTTTCATCGTGAGCCACGATGCGCACGTGTGGCGAAGCGAGTGGAACTTGATTCGCTCGGGCACCTTCGCCAGACGGGCGAACTTCTTGAACCTCTTCGACGCGTACTCGGGTCGAACGGGACGTCCGTCGCCGTAGGTGAGGGCGGGGCCGTCGAGATCGTCCGTTCGCTCAGTATGGCGGCGCTTGAGAACCGCAAAGGCGTCACCGACGAGCGGTATCCTGCGCTCGTGGCCTGACTTCGTACGGAAGTCCTCTCTGTTGCGGACGGTGACGAAGCCGCTCTCGAAATCCACGTCACTCCACCGCAGAGAGCAGACTTCCGAGAGACGCATGCCAGTCCCGACGGCAACGAGAATGAAGTCCTTGAGCCACAGAACTTCGCCGTCCCGAATGTGCCCACCTGGCTGCTTCAGATCGACGTAGGCATCTATTGCAGTCAGTATTCGCTCAAGCTCAGTCGGTGTCAGAAACTCCGGCACTCGTTTCCCGAGCCTCGGCATCGCGATCCCCTCGATCGGATTCCTCCGAAGGTACCCTTTCTCCATCGCCCACCGAACGAAGACGGAGAGGTGGCGGTAGCGGTGCCGCTTGGTGGCGACTGTGACTTCGGTTGTGTCTTTCGCCGAACCGTTTCTCTTGGGGGCTTCGATGTAGGAGCGGACGTGCTCTTGTCGCAGATGAGCGACCATAAGTGCAGGTGGAGTGTGCTCCTTCTTCAATAGTCCCGAAAGAGCGAGTCTGTATGCGTAAAGGGTCTTGGGACGTCGGTCTTTCTTCTCGGTGAGGAAAGCTTCCATCGCCTCAGCGAGCGTGAGGCGGCTCGGTTTGAGATCTTCGGGGTCCCAGGGATCAAACCCACCGGCTTCAACCTCCTTAGCAAGCTTGACGAACTTCGCCATGGCCTGATTCTTTCGCTTCGTCTTTAGCGCGATCGAGGTCTCCTTCGGATCTCGGCTGCCATCGTAGAATACAGCGAAGTAGTTGCCGGATTTACCG
>JAHHLP010000598.1 GCA_018679295.1 Rhodothermia bacterium | reverse complement strand
AGCGTCAGTGCAAGATTGAAATAGAGGTTTGCGTAGCCGGGCTCTATCGAAGCTCCGATTTCGTAGTGCACCTGCGCCGGCCGGTAGTCGCCCAGGTCGAAGTACACGTTGGCGAGATTGTAGTGCGTCTCGAACAGCGCAGGATCGTGCTTCAGCGAGTTCTTGAAACACTCGATCGCCTCGTCTACGCACCCCTGCTCTGATTCGAGAATGCCGAGGTTGCAGTACGCGTCGGCTACGTACTCGCCGTGCGAAATCGATTCCTGGTAACCCTCGGTGGCCCGGATCACGTTGCCGCGCTCGTCATACAGCAGCGCGCGCTCGAACGGATGCAAGTTTGTCTCCAACGAAACGATTCGAGCGGCGGCGGTCTCGGGCTGCTCGAATATGTTCAGCTGGCTGTCGGCGCCGTCGGATCGGGAATGCCGGCGCGCCTTCTTATAGCCAAACTTCTGGGGACGACTTGAACGAAGCTGAAATACCTTCGCCATGTGGGATTATTTAGGCGCCTAAGCTGTTTTCTTCTTGCGGGACTTCGATGCGGAGCTTGCCGCTTTCTTTGCGGTCTTGCTCTTGCCGGTTGCCTTCTTCATCGGCTTCTTTGACGACTTGGCCTGATCGATGCTCTCCTTGAGGGCGGTCATGATGTCGACCACAGGACGCTCCTCTTCTGCGACCGTAACGATTTCTTTTCCTTCGGCCTTGGCCGTAACGAGTTCCTTGACGGCCTCCGTATACGTGTCCGTAAGGTCTATGTCCGAGAGCGACATCGACATCGACTCGACCAACGTTTCGGCCAGCTTTAGTTGTTCCTTGTCGGCCTCAAGGCCGTCGAGTTGTGGTACCTGACTGATTTCTCGTAGCTCGTTAGGATAGCGAATCTTGTGCATCAGCAGGCCCGGTCCCTGAGGAGAGAGAAGAACGATACTCTCGCGGTCGCGGAGGACCACTTTGCCCACGCCAAGTTTATTGCTTTCGCGAAGCGTCTGGCAAAGCAGTGCATAGGTCTTGGCACCCACGAGGCCGTCGGGCCCGGCAAAGTACGGAGTGTCGTACATGGTCGGGTGGACTTCCCCGGCGTCGACGAACCCCTGGATCTCGATGATCCGTGTGCTTTTCACGCGCAGTTTCTCAAGGTCCTCCTTCTCGACGACCACATACTGGTCCGGCTCGTATTCATACCCTTTGACGATCTCCTCGTTGGAGACCACCTTGTTGCACTTCTTGCACCGTTTGTCGTAGGCGATACGTCCGTAGTCTTCGACGTGTAGTTGATTGAAGCGTATCGTTTCGGAGGATTCGATGGCGCTGTACACGCGAATCGGGATGGTGACCAGCGAGAACTGGATGTGCCCTTTCCAGATTGCTCTCATGGCAGTGTCTCTCGTTTTTTGGATACCGTACGACCGCGGTCAAACGTCATCTGGCGTCAGATCGGGTCGCAGTCGAACGAACACGGGGTCTCGGAAGGTCCCGTTATTTGTTAACTGGGAGTACTGGACCTCGCAAAAAAGCTGCGGCTCGAGCCACGTCGTTTCCGCGTCGTCCGCAGGTTTTTCCTGTATCGGCCGATCCGTGGCCGGAATTTTCTTCAGTTTGGCGTAGATACTCTTCATCAACTTGGCACCAAAACCCGTTCCGACTTTGCCCCGATAGAGCAGTTCGCCATCTTCATAAAATCCGATGTGTAGGGCGCCGAACAGGTCCTTTCGATCTCCGCGACCTTCCGTAAAGCCCAGGATGACGCAGTCGTCGGTTTGCTTGACCTTTACCTTGAGCCACACTCGCGACCGCCTTCCGGGATAATAGCGGCTGCCCTTTTCCTTGGCGACGATGCCTTCAAGACCCATCTGCTTGACGGCCTCAAAGAGGGCGTGCCCGTCCTCCAACACCTCGCTCACACGATAAGGCGTGTCCCGGCGGACGCTGTCCTCCAGCCAGGCCCTTCGCCGTTCCAGCGGGTCGCCGATCAGCGCCCGTCCATCCAGGTAAAGGCAATCAAACAGGTAGCAATGGGCAGGATGTTTCTCGGATGCGCGCCGAATCGACGCCTCGCCCGAACGCTGGATTCGGTTGATGATCTGACGGAAGTCGGGCTTTCCATCCGGATCAAGGCACACGATTTCTCCATCGAAAACACCCGACGAGTTTCGGAAGGCTTCCTCAGCAACGAGCAGCTCCGGAAACTTGCCGGTGATGTCACGATGATTGCGGCTTCGAATGGTTACCTCACCTTCGTCGAGGATGATCATGGCTCGGATGCCGTCCCATTTCAGCTCGTATAGGTAGTCGCCGTCGGGTACCTCAGGCACGCGCTCCGCGAACATGAATCCGATCTGGTCGTGCAACCAATCTATCTGCGGATTGTCGAGCCTCTCGAGGAGCCATTGCCGGTTACTCGTCTCATAGATTCGATAGTCCGCCGTCAGCTCCGGGCTGTTGAGACGAAAGTAGAAGCCGTCCTTCTTCTCTTTCGTCTTTTCGTACTTGCCGCGAGCGAAGATCCACATGGGGCCCGCGCCGTATTCGCCCTTCGGGATAACCCCTTCGAAGTTCAGGTACTCGAGCGGGTGATCCTCCGTCGCCACTGCCAGCCGCTTCAGCTTGGGATGCGGCGGCATTCCGCGTGGCACGGCCCACGATCGGAGGGTTCCGTTCTCCTCGAGTCGAAGATCATAGTGCAGGTGCGATGCATGGTGTCGGTGGACCACGAAGGCATTGCCTTCGCCGAGGACGTCAAGCGGCTCCGGCTCCGGCGTCTTGTTGAACTGCCGTTTGCGCGCGTATTCCTCGAGCTGCTCAGGCGTCTTGTGCTTATCGGATTTCCCCTTCCGTGCTTTCCTGGGAGCCTTCTTTCGCTTCGTATGCAGGTCGGCAGAGTAAGCGCCGATTGCCTCCCATGCGTCTCCTTCCGACAGCACGTGTTCCGCTGCGTTGTGGATGTTGAATTCGTCGGGAGACTTCAGTGCGAAGAGGCGGTCCCAGCTGAGCGGCATCGAGACAGGCGCCGCAGGTGCACCCCGGAGGCTGTACGGAGAGACGATCGATTGTCCCCCACGGTTTCGGTAAATGTCGACCAGAACCCGACCCTTGCGAGCCTCTTTCTTGATATGTAGGGTCGTCGCGTCGCCGTTGGCTCGCACAAACGGCTCAGCGAGGTCTTTTGCAGCCTCGAAGGCTTCCCCGAAGCTCCACGCAGGCCGGATCGGTATCACGATGTGAATACCTTTCCGCCCCGTCGTTTTTGCGAATGGATGGTAGCCGAGCTTCTCGCAGTGCACCTTTAGATTCCGAGCGATGTCCAACAGGTCTTCGAACGGGTAGTTTTCGGGTGGATCGAGATCCAGGACGAAGTAGTCCGGCTGGTCATGATGAGGGTCTCGCGAGTGCAGCTGGTGCAGTTCGATGCAGGCTAGATTGGCGAGCCAGACCAGCGTGGCTTCCTCGGTTGCGAGAATGTAGTCGAGCTTCTTCTCATCGCCGAGAGACACAAACTTGACCCAGTCGGGCGCCCAGTCGGGACGGTTCTTTTGATAGAACGTCTCACCGGTGATGCCGTCCGGGTACCGGACCAGTGTGAGAGCGCGCCCGCGGATATGTCGGAGAATCGTCGGCGCTATCGTCAGGTAGTACTGTACGATTTCAGCCTTGATTACGCCGTCGTCCGGGTAGAGCACCTTCTTGAGGTTCGAAAGCTCGACCTTTCGGTTACCGATGCTCGCTAGCTGGGAGGTTCGCGCCATTCGATTGGTTCGGTGGCTGGGTATCCGATTGAATTCGTCGGAGAGTGCAGATGCTCGGGCGGTCGTATCGGAGCGGGAATGAGACGGATCCTCGCGCAAATGCGTTCCGTCTCGCACCCTCAGTGATCCGTTTTGTCGCTACATTTGCATGTGGTTCTGCCGATTCTTTCAGCATCACGTTTCTTCCCACAACCTGATTTCTTGACGATGCGACTAACCCCAGTTTTGGCGGCAGCGGCCGCCTTCATATTCCTGACCGGATGTGATTCGAACGATTCGGATTCGTTTTCGGATACCGCACCACCTGTGATTTCCGTGGATGCGTTTGAAATGGACGCCAACGTTTTTGGGAACTCGCCAAAGTCGGAGGCGGGCGCCAATTTTGCGGCAGCCGTGCTTCGCGTATGGCCGGTCTCGACGATAATATCCGCCAACCTGATCGTTCCGGCGCTTGTAGCGGCGTCTGCAACCCAGGCCGATCCCACCTTCGATGGTTCCTGGGTGTGGTCGAACACGGTTTCAACCGAGGATGGAACGGCATCATTCACCCTCAACGCAACCCCTGATGCTCAGGGCATCGACTGGGTGATGGAAGTTGGGCTTTCGAACGAGGCGATAACACTCGATGATTTTGAACTCTACACCGCAAGTACGGCGCTGGATGGAAAGTCCGGCTCTTGGCAGCTCTACTATGAATTTGATGGTGTTCGCGAAAATGTCCTTACGGCAGATTTCCAGGTCGAAGACGCTGATACGAAGACGATTACGTTCACGGTAAGCGGTGGGCCGTACGAAGCGGTTGGCGATGCCGTCCAGTATTCCACCGATGGTACTGCGCGGAGCTTCGAATGGACGCAGTCTTCGGAGTCGAAGACGCACCTGGTAGAGTGGGATTCCGTAACGAAAGCCGGATCGATCACGGCGACCGACTACAACGGCGGCGGGCCGGCCTGCTGGGACAGCAACCTTGATGATGCTGCCTGCCCCGAGTAGACTGACGTAGCAAATCGCCGACCATGTTATGGCCCGGTCTCTATCGTGAGATCGGGCCTTTTCGCTAGTAGCACATCCCCCACCCGCGGTACACGGACCACTACTTCAGCAGCACCACCGAGCACGGCGCGAAGATCGAAACCTGGTGGCTGATCGTCATCACAGCACTGCCGTCATCATTGGGGTCGAAGCGGCGTGACGACAGAATGATAACGTCACTCTCGTTTTCGGTCGCGAACGATAGGATGGAGCGCGTTCGTCTCCCGAAAACGACCTCATAAAGAGCCTGAATGCCGGACATGTCTTGGGAGATTATCTCTTCCATCTTTCGCGACGCCGTGTCCGCCAATTGCTCGTAGAAGTCCTGCATTTCTTCGTAGGGAAGGTCCAGCGTTTCAACGACGTGCAGAAGAGTAATCGAACCGTCGTTGCGGTCGACCATCTCGATGGCTTGCTTAACGGCTTGTCTGTTCTTGTCCGTCAGGTCGATGGGCAGAAGGATACGGCGGTATTTCATGTCATTACGGTGCTTGTGATAATCACGGTCGGCCACGCAAGCAGAGGTCCCGACTCCCGGCAAAGCAGGGTCCTGACGTCCAGCATAATCCGGAGACCCGACGTCTCATCAGCGTATGAATTCTAGGCCGGTTGCGAGCGTGGGTTGGCGAGTGCCTGCGATGAACGTAGTGGCAGGTGAATCCCGGCACGGCAATGCATTCGGCAGCAATTCCTTGCACGCGTCCAAATTCTGCTTTTTGAGCTTCAGAAACGGTTTCTTTCACAGATTTTTGTTCTCTCGAAAAGCGCAAATCGGACAGATTTCGCCGTTAAAACCGGTAGCCTGCATCGTAAGGCCGCCTCGTACCGACGCTTGACGCCGATCTTGCCGCGCCGGTAAACATCAGTTCAAAACGAGTAGCGCCCGCGGTCAGGTTCTTGAACAGAATGCCAATTCCGTGCTTGCGGTTTTCGGATAGGGATTCTGTCGCTACGTTTCGTTTTTGTCAGCTCGCATGCTGTACTGCCTCGTCGTCCTACAACTGATGTCCCAGTTTGCTGCCGCGTCCCCACACGACGGCACGGCTGCCCGCGACTCCGCCGGAGCCGTTTTCGTTGACGAGATTCCTGCGACGTCTCCCGTTTTCATGTCGAAGCAGTACGTGTCGGACGAGACCAAGCAGGTAACTAAATCACCTGATGACGCGGTGGAGCAGACCAGCTTTGAGCTAGTCCGGCAGCACCATTCGCCGCTGCGACCTGTCTCGGAGATTATCTCGGAGCTGATCGGCAGCATCTCCCCCGAAGCAGGAAGGTCATCCGGAATACCCGTTTTGCGGGGCGCCAGTGCGAAGCGGGTCGTTGTTACATACGACGGAATTCCGTTGACGCACTCCGCCATGAGAGAGGGTCCGTCGTTGTTACCGCTTGCCGTTGTAGATCAGTCGGCGGTCAGCGAAGTCGTCTACGGATGGCGTCGCTCGGATGTGAGCCGGGCCAACCCTGGGTTGGAGGGCCTGCACCTTGGATCTGTTCTGGATGATGCCATGGATCAGGTTGTAGCTACACCGCGCCGGATACAGCTTAGCCAGCAGTTCTCGAGCGCGGACAGAGGCTGGTCCGGACGAATCAGCGGTTCCGGGCAAGTCGGCCGCCTTCGCTATCACCTCGGGGGCCTTGGCCGTATTCTCGGCAACCTCCGGGCCGGTTCGCAGGGCGACAACACCGCTGTTCAACCCTACACCGGACTGCGTGAGTCAACCGTTCATGCGCTGGCATCTCTCAGGCTTAACTCAAACGCGTCGTTGAGGGCCGGACTGCTTTCGGGTTGGCGCGACCGAAGTGCGATTACCTCTGACCTTGAAGCGCTGCGCCTGAGCCGCCCTCCGTCGACGCTGGATGTCCTGAGTCCACGACAGATGACCATCGCCTACCTCTCTGCGCGATATGCAGCCTCGGGTCTGCTTCGGTCCGCGTCCGCTTCGGTATGGCTGAACCGGCAGAGAGAAACGATGACCGTTCGGCGGCCGGAATGGGGCAAGACAATGTTCGACGACGATCGGATTACCATTTTTGGTTTTCAGGGTCACGTTACACTTGCACCGTCCTCCAAACATGCCGTGACCGGTTCGATCCGTACGGTGTCGGAGGGAATTGACGCGCAGCGTAAGGAGGTCCGTGACGAAGAGGTGACCTTCTATCAGCGCGGACGTTTTCCGGGAGGTACCTACGGTCAGTCTTTGGCCGTTCAGGTGCAGGACAGTTGGTCGCTCAATCCTTCTACGACAGTCTTGCTGGGTACCAGCTGGTCGCTGGATCGACGTCGGAGCGACTACGGCCCTTCTGTTTTTGGCTCTCCCGAGCTGATCGGCGTGATCGACCGCACGTTTAGCGGCCTTTCGTGGCACGCGGGAGTGTCTCATGAAATCTCGGAGCGAACCCTCGTTACCGGCACCGTACGACGCACGTTTACGGCTCCGGGTCTCGACGATATTGCCGCCAACGCATTTTGGTTCGCAGGACGTGACGTCCCGAATCCGGACGTCGAGGGAGAAAGGTCGCTGACATATGAGATGAGCCTCCGTACAGGCGGTACCAACGGATCCCGACTTGCGCTGTCCGCATACAGGACGGGCTATCGCAATCTGCTGAGTCGCACGTGGTACAATGAAGGACCTGACAACTCGCCCGGTACGAATGACGACCTGTTCCGTTTTACGAATGCGAACGCCTCGCAGGTCACGGGGCTTGAAGTGGACGGCACCTATCCCGTAGCAGCTATCGGTTCGTTTGATATAGGCCTGATGGGTGTCTTGAGGCTGCAGCATGTCGCTGCGCCTGCGACGACTCCCCGTTTCATTCCTCCCGCTCTTTACCGCATTTCCCTTCGACTTGAGCGAGGTGACCTGTTCGTGGAGCCCCATATCCGAGGTGCTGCGC
>JAHHLP010000520.1 GCA_018679295.1 Rhodothermia bacterium | reverse complement strand
GATCCGGCAATCGCCTCAGCCGGCGGAAAGAACTGCGGCGCAGGACCGGGCACCACTTTGCGTTCCGGGCTAAAGTCCACCGTCCCTCGTTCGAACGTCAGCGTACCGTCCGTGCCCAGAATAGCAGATCGTACAGCACGGCCCTTGACGTTCTTCAACTTCGGGGAATAATTGATTCCCAACTCTTCCGCAATCCCGCTGTCCGACACGTCGGTGATCACGTACCACACCGGTCTTCCGTCCTTCATCTGCCCACGGTACAACGGCAGCGTGATGGTGCTGTTATTGAGGTCTACAGTGCCGGAGGTAAGGATCTGATTCGGTGCATACGCATAGCCGAAATGCGGCCTGAGAGCCGGCGGCGCGGGTCGATAGTAATCGTGCGGGCGGGCCATGTGCGGAGCCGCGCCAAGTACCGCCTCCTTTGCGGCCGGCTCCGAAGTCTCGTTCATCGCCAGATCCTGCGCGACGACGGCGTTGCTTTCCATGAACACAAATGCAGCGATCAGCATTGTGAGGATAGGTAGCGTTTTCATTTGGTTGTCTCCTGAATCGGTTGTCAAGGTTCTTGAGTTCTGCATGCCAGGCATTGCACGGATGCACGTCTGCGCATCCGCTCCTTACGTGATGACAATTGCCGTGCCAGTTCGTATAAACCACTATATTTATGTGCTTTACGACTATTGTTTCAGTCTCGCTCGGTCGCGACATATCACAGACGCCGCGTAGTGTCGAGGAAACCTCCGGGTTGCGTCCACTCGCGGAGCCACGGCCTAGAGACCGATAGAGAATCCAGCCACGAGAAACGACCTCTCCAAGTGCGGGTTGAGCACGTAGGACACCGTTAGCGGCACAGCGAACGCCTCGGATATGCGAAGGTCCTTCGCTACAGCGAACCCGAGGTTGACGATCGAAAATTCGTCTGTCCCGTAGACGGCGCTTCGATTGAGCACCGAACCTGCCGTCAGTTCGAGTATGACGTTGTCGACGCGAACGGGGATGCCCGCTTCGAAGTAGAGCGAGTGGTCGGGGTCGTTGTGTGCAAACACCGCGAGGAACAACGTCACCGGGATTGTCTTTGGGCCGGCATACGCGACGAACGGTTCGAACATGTGGGACCCTTCACCGTTGCCGGAGAGGTCGAAGAAATCCGCAGCATCGGGTGACGGGAAGTAGTAGTCCGTAACACCGGCGGTGACCGATCCGAACGATCCCGCCGGAAAGTTGAGAGCAATCCAAACATCATGCTCGTTCGCATCGGCTCCGTCCGATGAGATCGAGTAGGACGCCCAGGTTCCGATCTCCAGACGATGCGAATCGAAGACCAGTGATGGCTGTAAGCTAGCCGATTGTCCAAAGTCCGTTCCCCGCCAAACGTAGCGGCTGACAAGATCCGTTCCAATACTGAAACTCTGTGCGCCGGCTCCGAGCGCGAAGACCATGCCCGCAAGCATGGCCAGCATTCGCGCGGCACAACGGATTGAGTGGTTGGGTTGGCTTTTCATTGTTCGTCAGAGGTTGGCGGTCGTCACCCGAATGGGAAAGCGACGGAGGGCGCGACATGCGAAGCAGTTGGCTTCGCGTCGCAGCCCTCCTTCGCGCTAGATTGCTCGTGTCCGGACCTCTTATCTGTCGAATCCGGTGAGACCGAGGAAATTGTACGCTCCCGCTCCTCTCTCAGTCGCCGCAGCGATGGCGTACTCGCTGGCGAGATTCAGACTGCCGCTATTTGAGAGCGAGTATTCTGACACGGTAAACGTCTGGTATGCGCCGAGGACGTACATGTGCTTGCCGTCGGCAGTGATGAACATGTCTTTCGTATCACCGGGCGGCGTGCCCGTCTTCCGCAGCGCAAACGCAGTATCACTCCTCCCGCCGACCTTGCTGACATTGCCCGATGCGTCGACGTTGAATTCACTTATCAGATTCCCCCCGAAACTCGATACGTATAGCTTGTCGCCTGTCGGATTGAGAACTGTCCAGCATGCTTCGTCAATGTCGCTTCCGTTGCCGGTACCAAAGTGCGCGATCTTCTTTACACCCCGTCCGTTGTCTCTCAAAACGGTCAGGCTATGATCGCGCTTCTCAACCGTCAGATTGAAGTTGGACACGAACAGGTTGGAGGTGTCGTCGTCCCAGCTGAATCCTATGCTTCCGGAGACTCCTTTTTCTTCGTAAAAACGCGCATTGGCTACGTGCCCCGTTTTCTTGTCGAAGTCGTAGACGTAGACCCGGCTCGGCTTCTGATGGGTAGGCGTTGCGGTCCCGAAATGCGCAATACCCCAGGTCGAGACTGCAAGCTTTGTTCCGTCGTGGTTAAAGGCTACCGTCGCCGGGCCGCCGTTTGTTCCTGGGTATGTCGCAAGACGTCGCTCGCGCTGAAGAACACCGGTCCTCGAGTTGAATGAAAACAGCGAGATGTTTCGTTCATCCAAAACTTTCTCGTGCCCTCCGCCCGCGGCGTGGAACGCTGCGTCCGGGTACATCTCAATAGGTCCTTCTCCCTGGCCACCTTTCTGGACGTTCGGATTATTCCATTGATTGCCGACCACGACCCAGTACTCGGAACGCGATACGGGCTTTGCCACGAAGGCAAGGCTTACAGGGCGGGTACCTCCTGAGGCGACGTTGCGCTTGTGCGTCAGACGTCCCGACTTTCGGTCAAGGTCAAAGACGCTTATCGTGTTCCCGCCCGCGTTTACGACGAGTAGGTTGTTGTCAATGATCTGAATCGCGCCCTGCGAGTCAAAATCTCCAGCGGCATCGCCGCCAGCCTTGCGATTCGCTCCGCCGCGAGACCCGGTCGAGTAGGCGGTCTGTTTGCCCAGTGTCCCGTCGGCGAGTCTTTCGATCGATATCACTTGGTTGATGCCCTCACCGTTCAGGCTCGTATACAGGAATCCGACTGCTGCCGTCGACGAGCTGGACTCACTGCTCGACGACTTCAGGTTCGACGCCAAGTCTTGCGCGACAAGCGGGACCTGGACGAGACCGGCAAACAGTACCGACAACGTGATGGTTAGTAAACGTTTCATGGTGGTACTCTCCATGGCTGGTGAATCAGGTTGCATAGTGCATTGCGCACGCGCACCCGTCACAACTGCCGTTGCGCAGGCTGCGCAGGGATTACCTGATTACAAGGGTTGTTCCAATTCTTATAACACACTGAAAAACAACTATATATAGATAACATCCTGTGAGCGTTCAGCCACGACATCGCGTGAACGCCGTTAGATATCACGGCGCTGCCGGAGCGCTGCGGGAAGATCTATTCACTAACCGGAGTCGACATGACGCTCAATCGGAAACAGCTCGCAATACGTGAGTCAGCGGATGCGGCTCGTGGATGCGACCGTATTCGGATGTCGAGATTACGAGAAGTGCTATCCCTGGGTTGAGAATCAACGGGGGTCGGCGGAAGGCTTGTCTGATCGCTTGGGCGAAAGGGAATGGGTTAGCGATCGGTTTGTTGGAAGAGTCACGGTTTCTCGATGCCGAGCCTGCGCATTCTCGACCTCAACGTGCTGGGATTGATGTCAAGACGCTTTGCGGCGCCGCGCGCTCCCTCGACGCGCCAGTGCGTTTCTTCCAGCGTCTTTATGATGTGTTGTCGTTCTACGTCTTCGAGCGAGGTCGGGGCCGTCGCGGTCTTGCCCGATTTGCGGCGTCCCAGACTGTCCTCGATACTAAGTGCGTCGCCGCTTGACAAGATCACGGCGCGCTCGATCACATTTTCCAACTCGCGAACGTTTCCCGGCCAGTCATAAACATGGAGTGCGTCCATAACCGTCCTTGGAACGCGCGTCACGCTCTTGCCGAGCTTGCGGCAATACTTCTGCACGAAATGCTGAACAAGCATCTGCAGGTCTCCACTGCGCTGTCTGAGCGGAGGTGCAGTCAATGGAAAGACATTGAGCCGATAGTACAAGTCCTCGCGGAAGGTCTTCTCTGTGATCGACTCGTCGAGGTTTCGATTCGTAGCAGCAATAACGCGGACGTCGACGCGGAGTGTCTCCGTGCCTCCGATTCGCTCGAGTTCCCCCTCCTGTAGCACCCGCAGCAGCTTGGCTTGCAGTGCCAGGGGTAAATCACCCACCTCGTCAAGAAAGATCGTTCCGCCGTTCGCCAGCTCGAAACGACCGGGCTTCCTGGCGCTGGCACCCGTGAACGCGCCCTTTTCGTGTCCGAAAAGCTCGCTCTCGACCAGATTGTCGGGCAGGGCCGCGCAATTGATTTTCACAAGCGGACGCGATTTTCGCGGGGACAGATTGTGTATCGCTCGGGCAACCAGTTCCTTGCCTGTTCCGGTCTCACCGAGAATCAGGACGGTGGCGTCTGTACCGGCAACTTGCTCGATCTTGCGAAACATCTGCTTCATCTCACGACTTCCGCCTATGATCTCTTCGAAGTTGTGGTGCAGCTTAATCTCTTCCTGCAGGTAGACATTTTCGGCCTCGAGGCGATTCTTGAGCCGCTCGAGCTCCTCAACGGCTTCAAGCAGAGCGGTCTCGGCCCGCTCGCGTTCCGCGATCTCCGCCTGAAGCGACTGATTGGCCTGTCTCAACTCCGATGTACGCTCGGCTACGCGTTCTTCAAGCGACTGGTTTGCGTCATGCAGCTCAACCTGAAGACGCCGGAGCGTCAAATGCGTAGTGATGCGAGCGAGCACCTCCTCGTGTTGAAATGGCTTTGTCACGTAGTCCACCGCTCCTGAGTCGAAGCCGCGCATCTTGTCGCTCGTGTCCGAAAGAGCCGTCATGAAAATGACCGGAATATCTCTCGTTTCGACATTCGATTTGAGTCGGTCACACGTTTCGAAGCCGTCGATACCCGGCATCTGGACGTCGAGCAACACGAGATCCGGACGTGCGTGCCGAACCTGCTCGAGGGCGCGAATGCCGTCTCGCGCAACGAGGATTTCGAAGCCTTGTTGGCTCAGGTATTCGAGCAATACGCTGATGTTTGCCGGCGTGTCGTCGACAATGAGTATGGTCCCGTGCTCGGCTGCCGTGGTCATTCCTTGTGATCCTCGCCTTCTCCGTCTCCCAGGAACGGTTCTACGAACTCATTAATCTGGCGCATGTCATAGTCCTGAGCCATCCGCCTAAGAGCGGCAACAAACGGCCTGTACTCTTCTCCCAGCTGATCCATGATCTTGAGTTGCCGATGTATTCCTCCAATGTCACCACGCAGAGCGTGCTCGTGAACGACCTTGGCATGTGGCCCCCGCGGTGCGACGATACGGGCTTCACTCGGTTCGAACGCAACGACGGGGAGCTTCGTCTGGTCGTCGGGGTCTTGATATAGCCACGTCAGGCCGAGGTGCATGCCCAGTTTGTCGAGGAGTCGATCGGCACGAACCGGCTTTGAGACGAAATCATGGCAGCCGGCTTCCATGCTGTCCTGCCGGCTCCGCTCGAACACACTTGCCGAAAGCGCGATAACGACCGCGTCCTTGAGAAGCTCGGTACTGCGAATCTCCCTTGTGGCCTGAAACCCGTCCATTACCGGCATCACGAGGTCCATCAAGAAGGCGTCGGGCGGATTCGTGACAGCCTTCCGAAGCGCGATCTCCCCGTTCTGTGCTTCCAGAATTTCGAATCCCAAGGGTCCGAGCAAGTCACACAGGACTGCCCGGTTAGCTTCCTTGTCATCGACCACCATGATAGTTCTGGCGGGACCCTCGAAGCCGACGATACGTCGATTAGGGCCCAGAATTCCACCGAACGTCGCGATCTCGGGCAAGGACAATTCTACGATAAACGTACTGCCCTTTCCGACCGTACTGTCAACTTCGAGGCTTCCGCCCAGGAGCCTCACGAGTTTCCGACTGATCGACAGACCAAGACCGGTACCTTCCGACTTACGGTCCCGAGCATGGATTTGATGGAAGGGCTCAAAAATGGCCGCCATCTGTTCCTCAGCAATTCCAACACCTGTGTCCTCGATTTCAATTCGCAGCGTGTCCGCTCTCGGGGACCCGTAGGAGACCTTCAAGGCAACGCCGCCCTGCTCCGTGAACTTAACCGCGTTCCCCAGCAAGTTGAGCAATACTTGGCGGAGCCGTCGCTCGTCTCCTTTTACGACGACCGGCATAGCCGTATGCGGTTCGAACAAGAATGCAAGGCCCTTCTGTTCGGCTCTGATGCGCACCACGTTCTGGATATTCTCCAGAAACTCCCTAAGGTTGAACTCAACCGGTTCCTCTTCCATCTTGCCAGCCTCGATCTTGGACAGATCAAGGATGTCAGTAATCAGCGTGAGAAGATGTTCTCCGCTGCTCTCGATCGTGTCCAGTCCAGAGCGCTGGGAGTCGGTCAGGCGGTCGTCCCGCTTGAGGATTTGGGCATAGCCGAGAATCCCGTTCAGCGGCGTTCGGAGTTCGTGGCTCATGTTGGCCAGAAACTCGCTCTTGGCCCGATTGGCAGCTTCAGCGACTTCCTTGGCTTTTTGCAGTTCGCCTTCAGTCCTCGTGTGCTCGACTATCTCCTGCTGAAGGCGTGCGTTCGCAACGGACAGTTCGTTGGTCCGTCGCTCAACTCTTTGCTCGAGCTCCTCGTAAAGTCTAGCATTCTGGAGCGATATGGCCGCCTGTGATGCCAGGATGCGAACGACCTCGGCCCGGTTGGGCGTAAAGGCATCACGGACAAGGTTGTTCTCGAGATAAAGAACACCTATTGACTGGCCTTGATGCACTATTGGAGAGCACAGAACGGACAGCGGTGCGTGCAGCTTTACGTAGGGGTCGCTACCGAATCGTTCGTCCTTCGTCGCGTCTGCAACCACGGTTGTTTCACCGGTCCGTTCAACGTAGTGGATGATGGAAGCGGGAGCCAACTCTTCCCACTGTTTCGCCATTTCCTGCCAACTCGCCAATCGGTTGGAGTCCGTATCGATCTCGGCCGCCTCGACCACGAGCTGACCGTCCTGGCCAAGTAGGAGGAGTCCATCCTGTGCTCCGGCGTTCTCGACGACGATTCGCATCAGCCTTTCAAGGAGTTGTCGCTGCTCTATCTCACCAGAGATCACCTGCCCGGCACGAAGAACGGTCGTCATGTCGAGGGCGTCGGGGTGGTACGATCCGGATCGCGCATCGGTACTAAGACCGGTCAAGAGGTCAGGATACCGCGCCTCGAGATCCTTGATCTTCGCGAAGGCCTGCCACTTCGAATAGCCGCGATGCGCATCCGCCAGATACAGAGCCGCAATTCTGTTGTTTTCGCGTCGCATCCAGTAGTCGGCGCAGCGTTCGTTTGCCAGCGCCGCTATCTGTATGAATCCGCTCTCGGCGGCCGAGGCGATGGCCCGATCATAGGACGCAAGCGCCTCATCGAGACGGCCCTCGATCGAACTCAACTCGGCTCGGACAAGCCGATACCGCGATTCAAAATTGACGGGACTGTTTTCGGACCAGACCGCGAGCTGCTCACACATCTCGCCCAGTCGCTTCTCGACAGCTTCCCGGGCGTTCTGGTCGAGAGAAGGATGCAGCGCCGCCAGCGTCATCGCATGGTAGAAGCAGAGCCACGCATCCCAAATCATGCCCTTCGTTCCAAACGAAGCTGATTCGGCGTCACTCGCCAACTTTGCCGCCTCTTCGTAGCGTCCGCAGAAATAGAGGACGGTCAGTTTGGCGACATAGTAAAAATTGGCGAAGAAGGCGATGCTTCGATATGAGTCGATGTAGGCGTCCTCATCGAAGTCAGGCGCGGTCAGCGAGCAGGGGCTACTCGTGCGGCCCTGAAGCGCGAGACCCCAGTGGAGCATCAGTTGGTGAGCATCGAAGAAACTCTGATACTTGGCCTTCGACAGAAAGGCGAGTGGCGCGCTGTATTGGGTGTGATAGCGATCGAGCTCCATCCCGCTAAAAAGCCCGTGCCAACTTTCGTGGAAAGCTCCGTAAGCGGCGTAAATGAAGTCTCCCGACTCAAGGCCCGTCCTAAAGGCCTCTCGGCTGTGCTGGAAGCACGAGGAGATCGGTCTACGCCAGAAGCCGACGTAGCAGCTGAACATATGGTTCACTTTGGCTCGTGCGGTCAGGTCGTCGAATCTGGCGTTTACCATGAGGGCGAGCCGCCCGAAAGCGTATGCCGACTCGTAGTCCCCCTGCCGCGGACCAACGGCGATGGCGTAGGTGATGTAGCCGTAGGCCGATTCCTCAACGTTCCCGTACGTCAAAGACAGGTGTACCATTTTCGCTGCGATCATGATCGTCAGCGTCATGTCGCCGGATATGTATGAAGGCGCCCACATTGTCATGAGTAGTTTCATGCTCATGCGCATCGCGTCGTCGGTCATCACCGGCAGGTCGACCAGCTCTTCGATGCTGCGGTCACCGAGCTTCCGGTTGATTCCGGCCACCTCCTCTTTCAATGCCGCTCGCCGATCGGATTCGTTCTCCGGGAACGCAATGCCGAACAGCACGAGTCCTTTCTTCCCCCACTCGCGGGCTTCTACAAATCGGTCGGTGTTCTCATACTGGACGATCCGCATCCGGTAAATCTCAGCCTGCTCGAGAGGGGACTTCGCCCGTCCCAACAATTCATCCAGCTCCCGCTCGGCTTCGTCGAAATGCCCGCAAAGATAGTTGCACTCGGCATGCTCGAAATGAAGTGCAAAAGCAAGGTCGTACTGAGCCGTCCATCGGTTCGTTGGGAGGCAATCGATCCCATCGGTAAAATGAGCCAGTGCTGGCTGGAAGGCCGTGGAAGACTTCGCTTTTCGCCCGGCTTTCAGATTCAAATCCGCGAGCATGACGCGCTCGTTCGGGTCGTCGATGAGGACGGATCCTTTGTTCAGGTGGCCGACGACGTCGAACAAGCGCTCGCCCACTGTGTCAGACCGATTGAGGAGGAGCCGGCCCACACGCAGGTGGACGATCAGCCTGCTGTCGTCAGGAATCAGAGCGTACGCTGCTTGCTGAACTCGGTCATGCAGAAACTTGAAATGGGTCGACTGAGCCTGTTCATGCGTACATGATCGCTTCAACTCCCTGATCCGGGCGCCAAGGCCCGAGAAAGGCACGAGCAGGCCCTCGCGGAGCGCTTTCTCCAGCTCCGCCGCCGCTTCTCGCGAGTCCAGCTCGCTCACGATCGAAAGCGTCAATAGATCGAACGTGTTCCCAATGCACGCGGCAAGCTTTATGATCTTCTGAGTCGCTTCCGGAAGCCGCTGGATCTTGCGCACCATGAGGTCGACGACATTGTCTGTGATGTCAGCACCTCGAACCTGCTCCAGGTCGAACCGCCATCCACCCAATTCATAGTCGTAGGTGACCAAGCCCTCGTCGTGAAGCGATTTCAGAAACTGGATGACGAAGAAAGGGTTGCCGTGTGTCTTGTCGAAAATCAGGTCGGAAAGTTTTCGTACCTCCTTTGGACTACGTTTTAGCGAGTCAGCAATGAACTGCGTCAGTATGTCTGAATCGAGCGCACTGAGCGCCAACGTCTGGACCCGGGCACCTGCAGTACGAATGACATGCACAGCATGCACGAGCGGGTGGGAAGTATCGACCTCGTTATCACGATAAGCCCCTAGCACGAGTACATGGTGGAGGCTTTCGTCGGTAATGATTGTCTCCAGCAACTGCAGCGATGCAACGTCCGCCCACTGCAGGTCGTCGAGGAACAACACCACCGGGTGCGATGCATCGGCGAACACCCCCACGAAACGTTCGAATACTAGATTGAATCGGTTCTGTGTTTCGGCCGACGGAAGCTGTGGGACGGACGGCTGCGGTCCCATGATCAATTCGACTTCGGGGATGACGTCGACGATAACCTGGCCGTTTGCCCCAAGGACGCTTTTCAGCTTGGCACGCCACTTGGCTACGGATTCATCGCTCTCAGCCAGCAGCAGCCGCACGAGTTCCTGAAACGCGGCTATGAAGGCGCTGTAGGGGATGTGACGATGGAACTGGTCGAACTTGCCCGATACGAAATATCCCCGGCGATGCACGATCGGCTTGTGGACTTCGTGGACGAGCGCTGACTTTCCGATTCCGGAGTAGCCGGTCACGAGGAGCAGTTCAACCGAACCCTGCGCAACCCGCTCGAAAGAGGCCATCAACTCCTCAACCTCCTCGGACCGACCGTAGAGTTTCTGCACCACGTGGAACTGGTCTGACTGGTCCTTCCTTCCGGGTACAAAGTCAGCATCGACTTCTCCGTTGCGACATGCTTGCAGATCGGCCTTGATTCCACGACCGTTCTGGTAGCGCTCTTCCGCCGTCTTCGCTATCAGTTTGAGAACGATGTCCGATACCTGGACCGGGATCTCCACGTTGATTTTTGACGGCTCCTCAGGCACTCGGGCGATGTGCGCATGGACCAGCTCAAGCGGGTCGACTGTCTCGAAAGGGAGTCTTCCCGTTAGCATTTCGTAGAGCGTGATCCCAAGCGAATAGAAGTCCGATCGGTAGTCGACCCGCCGGTTCATTCGTCCCGTCTGCTCCGGAGACAGATAGGCCAGCAAGTCCTGCTCGGGATCCATGGGACTTGAAACAACCTGTTCCTCTGGCAAATAGGACGCGCAGTCGAAGCCCGTAAGCCACACCGCCTCGGTCGACGCATTGACAAGTATGTTATACGGATGTATCGCCTTGTGGACGAGGCTACGCTGGTGAATCGTCGCCAAGATCTCTCCCACTTTCGCGGCGATCGAAAGACTCAGGTCCAGGCGGAGCGGACCCTCGTCGAGCAGACTCCTGAGAGTTTGACAACCGGTATCCGCCAGGACAAGAGCGCTTCCACCTCTATATGACACGAGGTCAAGGGCCGGGACGACACCATCGATCCCCAGATCGTGCGTGGTCTCGAACTCCCGCTCGAACCTTGATCCCGTTGCAGAGTCTCTTGAAACCTCGGACGGTATCTTGATCAGCACTGGAAGGTCGTCCGTCTTCCGCGTCCCTCGATAGAGGACCTGGGTCGCGGACGCGCTCACCTTTCCGTTGAGACAGTATCCAGGGATCTCCATGCGGAATTACTGCTTGGCAGCGTGTTACTG
>JAHHLP010000463.1 GCA_018679295.1 Rhodothermia bacterium | reverse complement strand
CATCCGGCGATCACGGCGTAGAAGGCGAGGATGCCGAAGCCGGTTAGCACGCCGAGACCGCCGACCGCCGGCCACCAGGTGTCCGGCACGAGTGCCTTGAAGGCTCCAACCGGGTTTCGCTCCGTCTTTCGACCCACCGATAGCTCAGCAAGCAGTACCGGTACCCCAATCAACGCGACAAAGATGAGGTAGATGAGCACGAACGCGCCGCCGCCGTTTTCGCCGGCCGTGTACGGGAAGCGCCAGATGTTGCCGAGGCCGATAGCTGACCCGGCCGCAGCCAGGATAAAGCCGGTTTTCGAGGACCAGGTGCCGCGTTCCGACGGAGTGATGGCCATGACGGGGCTGTTGTTCTTGTTGCGATCGCTGGAGGGTGCCGAATGATATGAAAAAAACGAGAATGGCGGATGGTGGCGGTCCGGTCAATGACGCGGGCAATGTTAGTCATTCCTGCGGAAGCAGGAATCCATGCTGCGACGAAGATCCACGCCATGTCGTCGTGAACCTCATTTCGGAACGGTTCATGGGTACCCGCTTTCCCCGCTTCCGCGGGGACAAGCCGCGGGTATGACAGTGAGCCGGGATGACGTCAGGGTCTAACGACACAAAAAAGGCCCCCTCCCAAAACGAGAGGAGGCCTTTCTCAATTCATGAACTCCGTCGAATCAGAACGGAAGCTCGTCGTCCGGCTCGAACGAGAAGTCGTCGGAATCGGCGACCTGACCGGCGGGCTGGGGAGCCCTGCTCTGGTAGGAAGGTCCGCCACCGCCGCCCGCTCCGTTCTCGGGTCCGCGTCCACTCAGGATCATCATCTCCCGCGCCTTGATCTCGGTTACGTACTTGGTATTGCCGTCGCGGTCGTCGTAGGAGCGCGTCTGCAGTGATCCCTCGAAGTAGACCTGCGAACCTTTTTTCAGATACTCGGCGCAAATCTCGGCGAGCCTCGCCCATGCCACGATCGTGTGCCACTCGGTTCGTTCGACCAGCTGGCCGCTCGCGTCTTTATACGACTCGTTGGTGGCCAGCCGCATGTTGCAGACCGCGGTACCGGATCCCGTGTAGCGCAGCTCGGGATCCTGCCCGAGATTGCCGATAAGAATGACTTTGTTTACTCCACGTGCCATTTGTACACCTCCTGCGTGTTAGAACTTCACGAACCCCTGGCGATTCTACATGAGCCCACCGGCAGTCGCCGGCTATTCCATCTTCTCAGCACGAATCAACCAGGAGATGTAGCTTTTCCCCGGCTTCTCCGAGGTTAGTGATTACTATTCAGACACCGACAGGTGCCCCGGCGTAACCTTGGCATCGCTAATCCACCGGGTCTCCATCTTCGAACAGCATTCCTGTGATCTATTTCCCCGGCCATGTGTAAGATGTGCCCATGATGCCGGCGGGGAACAGGTGCGCTGTCGGATCTCTTTCAGCCGAGCCACCCATCAAAATGTCCGACAAAATTTACGACCCCGAATTCGAAGAAAGTAGCGAGGACGTTGACGCGTATGCGGATTTCGTGTCGATTGTCAGACAGCTGCGCCGCGACTGCCCGTGGGACCGCGAACAGACCCACGAGTCGGTTAGTCACCTGCTGATCGAGGAGGCCTACGAGGCGCTTGAAGCGATCGATAGGCAGGACTGGGACGAGTTCCGGCGCGAGCTGGGCGATCTCCTGCTGCACGTCGTGTTTCATGCCGTCATCGCCGAGCAGAATGGGCACTTCACACTACGCGACGTGATCGACGCGGAGACCGAGAAGCTTGTGCGAAGGCATCCCCATGTGTTTGGCGACGTCGAGGTCGCGGATGTCGGCGAGGTACTCAGCAACTGGGAGCAGATCAAGATGGGAGAGGGGAAGAAGGAGTCCGTCCTCGATGGCATTCCGGCCCATCTGCCGTCATTGCTTAGGGCGCATCGGATGGGCGAGAAAGCGGCCGGTGTGGGCTTTGACTTCCCATCGCCGGCGGATGCGTGGGAGAAGGTGCGCGAGGAAGTCGAGGAGTTCGAGCGAATGAACACGTCGGGCGCCCCGGACGAGGAACGTGAGGCTGAGTTCGGAGACCTTCTGTTTTCGCTTGTCAACTACGCGCGGCTTACCGAACTCAATGCCGAGAACGCGCTCCGCCGGACCAACGACAAGTTTTCTCAACGTTTCCGGTTCGTCGAGAAAGAGCTTTCCGGCGCCGGAACGTCGACGGTCGAGGCGGACCTCGCCCAGATGGATGCGTTGTGGGAGCAGGCCAAGCGGAAGCTGAAGTGATCACGACCCTCGACGCCATCGCTACCGGTCATCCCCCCCTTGGTCGACCCCAGTCCGAAGCGGCCGACTTCATGGGGCGAATCACGTCGCTGCCGGACAAGATCCGCGACCGGATACCTGACCTCTACGAGCGGTCCGCCATCGAATATCGCTACTCTTGTATTCCGGACTACATCAGGGACGACCCCGGTCAGTTCGAATTCTATCCGCCCAATTGGAATCTCGACCCCGCGCCCTCAACGGCCGAACGAAATCGTCGCTACCGCGACGCTGTGCTTCCGCTCGCCGAGGATGTCGCACGTCGTGCGATCGAGAAGGCGGGCTTGTCTCCCGAAGACGTAACCCACGTCGTTGCCGTCAGCTGCACGGGTTTCTTCGCACCTGGTATCGACATCGCCCTCGTCAAGCGACTGGGCCTGCCGCCCACGACGCGTCGTGCGATGATCGGATTCATGGGATGCTACGCGGCGTTCAACGGGCTGCGGGTCGCCGACGGCTTCTGTAAGGCCTATCCGGGAGCGCGGGTACTTCTCGTCTGCGCTGAGTTATGCACGATCCACTTCCAGGTCACCGACTCGATGGAAGACGCGGTCATCAACTCACTCTTCTCGGACGGTGCTGCGGCCGCGATTCTCTCGTCGCGCGCGGCCGACGATGCACGGGGCCGACTGGCGTATGTAGACAGCCATTCGCTGCTTCACGACGACTCCGAAGACTACATGACGTGGGACATCGGCGACACGGGCTTTTTGATGGGACTGTCGGCCCGCGTCCCGGCCGTGATTGGTCAGAGCGTAGCTGGATTTGTTGATGAGCTTCTGGTACGTAATGGACTGAGCCGCACCGATGTCGACTTTTGGGCGATTCACCCCGGTGGCCGCGCGATCGTCGAACGTGCACAGGCGGAGCTTGGATTGACGGACGATCAAGTCGCCGACAGCCTCGATGTGCTTCGTCTCAACGGCAACATGAGTTCTCCTACGATTCTGTTCGTGCTCGAGCGTCTGCTCTCTGCTCGAAACGGTGCGCGCGGTGCGTCCGATGCGCCGGAGAGCGCACTCGCGATGGCATTTGGTCCGGGGTTGACGCTCGAAGGCTGCCTGCTCCGAGAAGCGAACTGATTCGAAGGGTGTGTACCGGCAGCCTAGCCTATTGCCGGGATGGAGGAGCGACGACGTTTCTTCCGACGTCAAAGTGCTGCACCGCTCGGCCATGCATGAGACTCGCCATCGCATAAAGCGCTAGCCCGAATGGCAGATACCCGATGTACCCGAGCACGGGCATCTCGAACACGTGCGCCCAGTTGACGCCCGGCGTGTCGTAGATCCACTTGGGATACGAGTAGAAATTCCAGAACTCCCAGAATAACCCACACAGAAGCGCACCTAGCGCCAGGCTTATGACGGGTCGCCAATTCCCTCTGCCCAGGTAATTGAACAGACTGGATCGGCCCAACTGTTGGTTCAGGGGCTCGATCAGAAAGAACGGTATCCCCCAGACGAGCGGGTAGAAGACGCGTGGCCATGTCACGACGAGCAACAGAGATGCTACTCCGGCCGCTGCCAAAATGGCCCGTGTCGACGAGGATGGAGTAAGCGTTGGGCCTCGCTGCAGTCTTTCCGTCCAACGAAACGACGAGACGAGTTCGGCGGCTTCGAAAACGGCAGGGATTACCGTGCTGAAAGCCACCGTCGAGAGGACGAAGAACTCGAGGTCGGTGAAAAGCTCTCGCCCGACGTAAATCCAATTCTGCGTCCGCAGATTGATCAGTTCAAAAAGCCACCACGCGGGTACCGATAGTGCGAACAGGACAAAGAACTGTCGCCACGAGCGCGAGATAATCGACGTGCCGGTACGGCGCAGCACGATCCCATCGACGGTCAGCGCAAAGCCGACCCAAAGCGGTGCAAAGAAGATGTGCGTGCGTGCCCCCGGCAGGTACCAGTTGGCCGTCCAGCCAAGGGCAACCAGCACGATGCCGACAGTTGCCCACCAGGGGAATCTTGCTCGATCGTGTTGCTGCAATGACTTGGAGTTTTCACGTTCGGCAGCCAAGACGCTGCGCACGGTCAGACCGTCCGAGGCATGGGTCCGTGACAGCCGTTGAGCCTAGTCGACCTCCACGGACCATTCGTCGACCACCCCGAGGATAATCACGTTGGTGGGAGTCGGTTCACCGATCACCTGCTTGACTGCGGCGCCCTCGCGCGCAACCAGCACGTAGTCGCCGACGCCGGCGTTGAACCTGGGGTCGAGTGCCAGCATGTCGTCTTCGCCGTCGAGTTCGCCGTTTAGATCAACCGGGTGGACGACCAGCAGCTTTGACTGCCGGAAGATCTCCTGCTTGCGCGTCGCGACGACCGTTCCGGTGACTTTGCAGATGAACATGCTATCAGAATTTGCCGTGGCGGTAGTGTCGCCGCCTCAACGCTTACTGGGGTGGCTCGTCAACGAATCAATCGGTTTAGCTCTTCGACCCGCCGGACGATCGACTCGCGATTCATGTGCCGGTACTTCTCC
The DNA here is from genome assembly GCA_018679295.1 of Rhodothermia bacterium. GTDB lineage: Bacteria > Bacteroidota > Rhodothermia > Rhodothermales > JABDKH01 > JAHHLP01. The sequence continues at coordinate 3,629 of JAHHLP010000463.1, read as the reverse complement.
GGCAGCAGGGCGCGGCTCGTGCACTCAAGGACTGCACTCAGGGTCTGGAGTTCTACCTCGAGCGGATACGTGGGCGGTATGAAGTCGTCGACCGTCTCCTCGATGATTTCTGGGGTGACCTCACCTCCGCGCGCGGCCGCGCGAAACTTGGCGCGCGTCATGAGCGCTTCCATGTCCGCGCCGCTCAGCTGAACCTCACCGTTCAGCAACTTCTCGGGAATTTCCTCCATCGGCAGCTTGACCTTGGTGCGCTTCATCATGATCTCCAGCAGCTCCTGCCGCTCTTCGGGCGATCCCGGGTAGAAGAGGGCGATATGCTCTTCGGCTCGACCCTGTCGCTTGAGGTCGATCGGCATCAGGTCGGGCCTGGCTGTGACGAGGAAGAAGATGATGCGGCCGCGATGCTTCGTGTCGCTCATGAAGGCCGCGATCTGCCCGAAGACGCGTTTGGACACGCCGGAGTCTCCTTGCGCGTCGCGGTCGCCGAGGGCGGCATCCGCCTCGTCGATCATGACCGCAACGGGCGTCATCGCCTCGAGCAGGTGGAGGATTTTTTCGAGGTTGCCCTCGGTGACTCCCTGCCACTGCGACCGGAAGTTCTTCAGCTTCACCATCGGGATGCCGATTTCGCCGGCGAAGCACGTGATCGTAAACGTCTTTCCGGTACCGACCGGCCCGCTGACAAGGTATCCCATGGGCATGACGTCGGGGCGGCCCTGCTTGAGGGCGGTGGCTGCGTCGCGCAGGTGCTGGATCGCGTGCTTGTGGCCGGCCACCATGTCCAGCGTGAAATCGGTTTCGATGAACTCGAGGAGTCCATAAGCCTCCGCCTCGATGAACGCCTTCTTCAGCTCACCGAGTGTGTCGAACGTCAGCTCAGTGCGGTTCTCGAGTACGTCCGCCAGTATCGTGCGAAGCTGCACGTAGTTCAGGCCGGCCGTGTTGTCCGCGAGCGAACTCTGGGTGACCTCGGCCCGCTCGTCGAACTGCTTTTCGTTGCCCTTCAGGTACGTCTTGACGAACTCGAATCGCTCCGCCTTTCCGGGCATTCGGATTTGGATCTCGGCCGTGTACGGCGACTGCACGAGCTGCTGGCTCAGGTCGCGCAGGTTTTCGGTAAGGAGGACAACGGTGAAGTCGTTCCGCAGGAAGGATGGATCGTGCGACCACTTCTGAAGAAAGACGAGGCTGTTGCGATCCTCGGCTGAGTACATCGACGCCTCGGCCATCGGTACGATCGTCTCGGCGTAGTCGATCACGCATGCAACGCGCTTGCCGTCGGCCAGGCGGAGACGGAAGTAATTCTCAAGGACGGACAAAACGCGGACCGGGTCCTTCGGCAGCTTCTTGGCATACTCGGTGCCGAAGATGGTGTCGTAGCCCGAAAGCGCGCGGTTGAAGTCGGCCTGGGAGGCTTTGTCGGCGAAGTGGATGCCCGAGGAGCGGTCATAAAAGATGACGATGTCGCGCGCCGCGAACAGGTCGTTCATCAGAAAACGCCGCAGTGGTTCGTAGATGCGCTCTCCGGCATCGTTCTCGGTCGGCACGAGATCACGCACGTTTCCGTAGAGGATGAACTGTGTAAACGTCTTCGTGAAATACTTCCGGGCGAATTCCTGCGCCCACTCGGGGTAATGCGCGGTATAGCGCCGCAGCAGGTCCTCCTCGGGGATTGCGACGCCGTCAACGACGTCGGCCGGGCTCTCTTTTTCTACTTGCATTCAGAGTGTTGATATTGCGGATTCAGATAGTCTTTTCGACGAAGTACCGGGCAGGTACGAAATATACACCCCTGCGGTTGCCTCGGCTATGCTCGCTAGCAACGTTGCCGCTGGAGCGCGAACCACCCTTTCGTCATTCCCGCGGCTTGTCCCCGCGCAAGCGGGGGAAGCGGGAAACCATAGAATGTCTAGTGAGCCCTCGACCTTCCATGGATTATTCGCTTCGCTCATCCGTCGCCCCGTCGGGGCTCGTGTCCGGCTCCCCCGCATTCGCGAGGACAGGCTTGGCCGGGATGACTTCTCAGCCGTCACTGCCACGGCTTGTCCCTGCGGTTCGGGAAAAGTGGCAATTCGCTCGGTTTGTCCTTCTAGCCCGCGTTACGTTCCTTTCCGTCAGCACGTAAACAGAGAAACTCATGAACCGACGACACTTTCTCGGTGCTATCGGAAAGCCTGCAGCGGCCGTTCTCGCGTCGGCAGCGCTCAGACCGGCCGGCCTCCTTCGCATCACCGACCTGACGCGTGGGATCACCGATTCGCCCATCCAACTGGCCTCGGATGAGGACTTCTGGCACGAGATTCAGCAGGCGTTTACCGTCGACCGGACACTGGTCAACCTCAACAACGGCGGTGTAAGCCCGGCGCCCGCCGTTGCACAGGAGGCGATGAAGCGCCACCTCGACTACTCGAACGAAGCGCCGGTCTACACGATGTGGCGCATCCTTGAGCCGCAGCGCGAGACGGTACGGTCGCGCCTCGCACGCACGTTCGGCTGCGACGCGGAAGAAGTCGCCCTAACGCGCAACGCTTCGGAAGGACTGCAGATCGCGCAGTTCGGATTTGACCTCAAGCCTGGCGACGAAGTCCTCACGACCAACCAGGACTATCCTCGCATGATCAACACGTTCAAACAGCGCGAGCGACGCGAGGGCATTGTCCTGAAACAGTTCTCGATTCCGACGCCCTCGGAGGATCCGAGCGAAATCGTCCGCTTGTTCGAGGCGAACATCACTCCCCGTACCCGGCTGATCCTTATGTGCCACATCATCAACATTACGGGTCAGATCCTGCCGGTGAAGGAAGTGGTGCAGATGGGCCGCCGCCGAGGCATCCCCGTGATTGTCGACGGCGCCCACTCGTTCGCCCATTTCACTTTCGATCACGCGACGCTCGACTGCGACTACTACGCGACGAGTCTGCACAAGTGGCTGTTCGCGCCGATCGGCACGGGCATGCTGTACGTGCGTCGCGACAAGATCAAGGATCTCTGGCCGCTTCAGGCCGCGGCCGATACGCAAGACTCAGACATCCGTAAGTACGAGGAGATCGGGACGCACCCGGCCGCAAACTATTTGGCCATCGCGGAGGCGCTCACGTTTCACCAGGGCATCGGCTCAGAGCGGAAGGAGGAGCGACTTCGCTACCTGACACATTATTGGGCGAAACGACTCCTCCAGCACGACCGTGTGCGCCTGCATACGAGTCTGAAACCAGAGTTCTCATGCGCCATCGCCAACGTCCAGATTGACGGCGTCGACCCCGGTGAGCTGACCAACCATCTCTGGAAGAATCACCGGATAATCGTGACGCCCATCAAGCACGACGAGTTCGAAGGCATTCGCGTTACGCCCAGTGTTTACACGACAATCGAGGAGATGGATCGGTTCGTGGAGGCGATGGAGGAGGTGGTCCGGGAGGGGTTGCCGGAGAAGGGTTAAGGGGTGCAGCGATACCCGCTTGCGCGGGTATGACAAGTCGGACGTCACCTCGGACTCGACCCGGGGCCTAAAGCAGGTTGAGGTTGGCGCGACGCTCTATGGGTTCCCGCTTACGCGGGAATGACAAATTTGGACGTCATCCCTGCCAGCCGCTTGCGCGAGCATGACAATCCGGACGTCACCCCGGACT
>JAHHLP010000092.1 GCA_018679295.1 Rhodothermia bacterium | reverse complement strand
GTTCCAACTACTTGCGCGGCGTTCTGTGGTGGTTTCGCACAAGGCCTTCCCCTTTTCCGACGAGGGAATCCTGGAATGGCATGAGCGCATGGAGGCTATTCTCGGCCCACCTAATCGCCTGGGCTGGGAGCCCAACCACAACCGATTTGCCTCCCTTTCGTCAGAAGAAGTTGTCGATCTTGCACGCCGCTACGACGCCGGGTACGTGCTGACCAAGTCTTCGTGGCATCCCGAGATACGGGGTCACGAGTTCCTGCGGGAGCAGGACTGGGTTATTTGGAAGATCGGCGACTAACTCGGGCCCCAGCCCCTCAGAGCACGACCACGAGCCGCGACGCCACGGTGCCGTGCTGATCGGACAGGCGAAGCAGGACCGGACCCGGCGCCACACCGGACAGGTCGATGGTCAGGCCGCCGCCAATATCGTTCGGGCTGGCCACCTCCAACGATCGTAGTCGCTTGCCTACTACATCGATAATGTCGATCTGATAACGCCCAGCCGGATGCTGCCCCCGCAGCGCCACGGTGACGAACCGTGTGGCGGGAATCGGATACGCCTCGAGCTGCTCGCGGCGACCCGGGATCGGACGCGATCTACCGATCGAAGTCGCCACTACGTTGTTGCGGTAGAAGAAGAGGCCTCCCGAGGGCGTTCCAACGAATAGGTCCTGGTCGGTGTCTCCATCTATGTCGGCAATCGCAGGAGAAACGGTACCGATCACGCCTGCCTCGATCGTCTCCGACTGCACATAGACGGGGATCGAAGGGTCTCCATCATTGCGGTAGTAGAAGATCTCGCCGCGGTTTGATCCAATCAACAGGTCCAGATCTCCGTCGCCGTCGTAGTCGACCAGCCGCGGCCGACTCTTCTGTCCCACATCTATTCCTGCGAACTCCTCGGTCTCGAGGACGAGGTTCGGGATAGCTGCGGTCCCGACATTTCGGAAGAAGTTCAGCAGCCCACTCGATTCGCCGACGATAACGTCGAGATCCCCATCGCCGTCAACGTCGCCAAACGTGGGGAAGCTATCGGAACCGACATCCGTGCCGAGGAATGCCTCGGTCTCGAGCTGCCACACAGGGTTGGCGGGTGTGCCGACGTTGAGATAGAGTGTCACCTCGCCGTCGAAGCGGCCAAAAGCAACATCGCTATTGCCGTCACCGTCGATGTCGACCACCGAGGGTGTCGGGGAAAAGCCGTCTTCGAAACCCAGAAAGTCCGCGTCGTCCAATTGTAGGACCGGGGCGGTAGTCGACCCCGTGTTGCGAAAGAGCGTGACCGAACCTCTCGAAGGATCGACCGGATCGATGACGTTGCCGACCAGCAGGTCCAGATCCCCGTCGCCGTCGAGGTCAGCCAGCGCCGGCGCAGCCTCGGATCCAACATCGATAGTTGGGACGTAACGTCGGCTAACGAGCTCGAACCCGATCGGCGTCGCCTCCAGGAAGTAGAAGTTCTCGATCGATGTCGTCGCCGGAAGAAACGCTCCACCCATGACGCCGACGAACAAATCAACGTCCGAATCACCATCGATGTCGACAGGCCTGGGAACGTTTAGACCGGACGTGTCGAGTACATGCCCTCCAGCACTCATGTACGAGTCAGTCACGCGCAGCATGGACGGTTCGAAGCAGGTGCCATCATTTCGGAACAGGATCACGTTTGGCTCGAAGAAGTCTCCCCACAAAAGGTCCGGATCCGAATCGCTGTCTACGTCGGCAAAGGCCATAGCACTGGCTCCGTGCTGCGCTCTCGACATCGACGTCGTCTTTCCGCTGCCGCCGATTACCTCGATATCCTGATACCGATCATCGACCAGGTTAAACTCCGGCCGCGCGCCGGCCTCCGTGGCCAACTCGTAATGGGAGATCGTACCTGCGGGCACACCGATCATAAGGTCAATGCGACCATCGCAGTCGACGTCCGTGACAAAGGGTATTGACGGCGGCTCAGCCAATAGAGGTGTCCCATCGCTACTACTCAGCGTGTCGGCCCAAACGATGAAGTCCATTGGGCCGGAGGTGCCGACATTCCGATATGCCCGGATCAGCCCGAAGGACAGGCCGCTCAGCAGGTCCGGATCTTCGTCGCCGTCCAGGTCCTCGAAGAAGAACCAGCCGCCCACATCGATATCCTGGTATCGGAGGCTCCTGAAGGCAAAATCTGGATCGGAGGAAGAACCTGTGTTTTCGAAGAACATGACACTCCCGCTGATCTCTTGCACGAAGAGATCGAAGTCGTCGTCACCATCGATGTCCACGAACTGCGGACGCGGGACATCGAACCCTCCGAGAAACGGCGCATCAATGACGTCGCCGTCGACAACAGGAAACGGTTGAACGAGTTGGACCAGATCGTGCTGTTGTGCCGATCCCGTGTCTGCACTCATCGCCAATAAAGACAGGCCCGCTACAATCGCACGCGTCCACACGTCGAAGCGACGAAGCTGCACCACTTCGCCCGAATTCGACTCCTGACACCTGCGTCTAGCGCGCCCGTCCATTGATACCGGCAGCAAAGCGACCGACCTCCAGCACTTTCACGATCTCACGTGCATCAATGTCAATAACCGCAACCGTTCCTACGTCGAGGTTGTCGCCAAAGTCGTGACGTGGCTGATACGACCCCGCAGCGTTTCGGTTGGATACGTACAGGATGCGGCCATCCGGCGAGACGAATGAGCCATGCGGCTGGGCCAAGCCATCGCCGGTAACGATGTCCTCTACGCGTCTGCCATCCACCGACACGAAGGAGACGGTGTTGGCATCCTTGTTACCTACGAGCAAGAACTCGCCGTCGACCGAGAAAGACGGGTGCCATGGCCCTTCATTTGTACCCGTGGACCAGATCTCCTGCGGTTGGGCGGGGTCCGAGAGATCAAAGAAGATGATTCTCGATGTCAGTTGGGCTGAGGAGGCCATGGTACCGCCGTCCGGTGAAACGACGTGCTGCACAAAGGCGTGAAGCGCGCCGCCAACCGGCGAAAACGAAACGTCGGCATCGCTTGCACGGATCGAGATGATTTGATTTGCCCCCAGCGACGCCGAATAGACGTAGCTGCCTGCGGGGCCCACTGCCAGCGCATGCGGTCGTTCAAACACCACCGAAATTTCCTCGCCGCTCATGTCAGTACGGTCCATGCGGCCAACCGATGCTGGAGGGTTCGGTGCAGAGAGCGACCTCCCAACGTAAAGCCATTCACTATTCGGATCGAGTGCCAACATGCCGGGCGTCTCAAAGCTGAACAGGCCAACAAGGCTGTTATCGCGATCGAATTTTGCCACCGCGTTATCGCCGATGAGGGATACGTACCATGCCGACCCGTCCGGCTCCACGGCCACGTGGTGAGGCTTTGCGGAAGCCGAAAACCCGTGATCACGCAGGTCCACCACCCTGGAAACGACGTTAAGGTCCATGTCCACGATGGTGACGGTTGCGTCCTCCTGGTTGCAGACGTAAAGCAGGTCGCGGGATCCTTCAAAAGGTACTGTTCCGTCGTCCGACCTCGCTCCCTGATCGATCCAGGATCGGATGGCCTGAAGTTCATCAGACGATAGCGTGTCGGCACCCAACTCCCCGGGATGAGCCGGTCCGGACCGATCTGCCGCCAGACGAACGAGGAGGCTTCGGTCGGCGTCGAAAGGGATAATCGCTTCCCCATGGCGCGATCCCATCAGTAGCAATTCCCACGTGTCCAGGGACAGGCCGGCCGCCGGCATCGGCCGCACGGCAGCGGCGTGGCACGACGTGCATTTCGAGTCGAAAATCGGTTGGATGTCGCCGGAGAATGTCAGCCGCCCGCCGAGGCGATCCGGCTCTTCGAGGTTTGACGACAGTTCGCACGCTGAGGCAGTGAGAGCGACGACGAGAACTATTGCCAAGCGCCGTAGGGTGGGATGCATAGTTGTTCTTGTTGTGATCGGCCAAGCGACGCCCGCGCCCCTCTTAGCCGGCCACGGTGATCAGCCTGTTTACAAATCCATCGCGTCCACGAACCTGCAATACGTATCTGCCGGCCGCGAGCTTCGCCGCGTCCAATCGCACGGTCCTGCTTGCACCCCCTGAAAGAGTTCCGGCGCGGATCCGGTTCACCTCCCGGCCCAAGACATCGAAAACAAGAACGTCGATGTCCGATGCCGAATCGGTCTCGATTCGGACGAAGCCCACATCGGTGGCCGGGTTTGGGAATACGTCAACGCTAAGCCCCCCGGTCGGCTGTTCGTTGTCAACACCAATCGATTTGTTGAACGGCGGCCGCAGTATGAAAAAGCCATCCTCTATCGACGAGACGAGCACGTTGCCGCTGTCGAAGAATGGGTAGACCGACCACGCCCCCGTTGTGCCCGGCAGATCGCTGGCCGGGTATGTGTCAAAGAAGGCTACCTCGCGCGGACGGTTGATATCGGTGAAATCCACTACCTGAAGGCCCGCCCGATAGTTCGCCATGTAGGCCCAGTGGTTGACCACATAGAGGTTGTGATCCGAGGCCGTGGTAGGGCCTTCATAGGTTCCATGCACGACGGGCGCATCCAGATCAGTCAGGTCCCAGATGTAGGTCGTGGTCCTCATCACGACGCTCCTCGACTCGTCCAGCTCGTCATTCTGCAGGAAGTATCGATGGTCGTCAGTGAACCAACCCTGATGGATGTAATTGGATGTCGGGTAGGTCCCGCTCGCAACGATCCGCGGAGACCGCTTGTCGGTCACGTCCGCGATGCTGATATAGTTCTCGTTAGCCCCGACGCAGATCTCTTTTCCGCTGTGATCGCCATCCGGCCCGCGATATATCACGCAATGCGCGTCGTGCGTGTACCCTGTGCCGGCCCTGCCCGTCCCGCTGTGAGCAAAGCATCCCGCTAGCGCGGGCTGCGTGGGTAAACGCACGTCGATCATGTGTAGCCCGGGGCCACACAGAAAGTCGCCGCCTCGAGATCCCACGGAATAGGCAAACCCGGTCTCTTCGTTGACCGCGATATTGTGCGCGCTGCCGATACCCGTGTAGACCGCGTCGGGCGCGAAGGTTGCAGGTCGCGCCGTGACCGCGCGAAGCCGCGTCAGGTCGAAGACCTGCACGCCATGACTGCTTGCCTCGGCTACGATAAAAGCGTGGTTTGCGTACACCTTAATGTCCCGCCAGGCCGACTCGTAGGATTGCGTCGGCAGGATGCCGATGTACTCAGGCTGCTCGGGAATGGTGACGTCAACAAACGCGGTTCCGTTGCTGAGGCCAATCAGTCCGTACTCGCGACCGGACTGTGGGTCGGTCCATCCCCAGAGGTCGTTGACGCGCGCCGCCGCTCCCCCAATCGCGGACCGAGGCACGAACGAGAGGAGATCGACGCTGGAGCACGCAAACCCTCCGGCCTGCCCGCCAACGCACGATTCAGCATGAGAGCCAGCGCTTTCAACGTTCTGGGCGGCCGCGCTGCCGGGCGCCACGGCGAGCATACATGCCAAGGCGGCAATGCGTGTCGATGTGTTGCTATTGAGAAGCATGACAAGGGGCTGTATCAATCGAGCTACCCGACGCCGCTAATAACGTTATGATTCTTGACTTTGACCTTTCTCCTCATCTGGGGGATCCGATCGAAACGATCCAACGCATGACCGAGACCGACAAGTCAACACAAGGCCAGTATAAGAATACGCCTCTACCGGGTGATTGCCCGGGCTGGTTTCTGCCTGCGGTTGTCACGGCGACCTGACCTGTCGCAGAGGGCATCGGAACGCCGAACGCGGCCAAATCGAACCCCGGCAATAATGCTGTCGCCCGGTCCACACGGGGGCTGTCGCAAAACACCTCGTACGTATATTGTGTTTCCACCTGAGTACTATTCCCACTACAGAGCCGCGCGCACACTCGACGACCACCTCTGCGTGGCGTCAGACGTGTTGCATCCGCGACTCAAGAAGAAATCATGCTGTATCCCACACTTAGAAATCTCGTTCTCCTCGCCTTTGCCGGCCTCCTGGTCGGGTGCAGCGGCTCCAAAGATGTGATCCGACGCCAGCAAGACGAAATTGCGGAACTGCGGGTTCAGAACGAACGGCTGCTAGAGGAATTGGAGCGGTCCGGTATGAAGCTACCCGCCCGGTCCACGAAAACGCCATGCGGAGACGGCGAGTGCGTCGGCGAGACGATCACGGTCCTCCTGACCGACCTGTACTTCGAAAGCGGGTCTGCAGCGCTCAATCCGGACGGGGTTGCCCGACTCGCTGCCGTTGCCGATGAGATCCGCGCGTCCTACCCCAACAGGAACCTGCGGGTCGAGGGACATACGGATTCCAATCCGATCGGTCCGGCACTCAAGGAAACCTATCCATCCAACTGGGAGCTGTCGGCGGCCCGCGCCGCCTCGGTGGTCCGTCATTTCCAGTGGACGCACAACATGAATCCAACGCGCTTCGAGGTGGTCGGGTTTGGGCCATATGCACCGGTCGCTACGAACGACACGGAAGTGGGCAGGAGAGAAAACCGTCGTGTCCGGATCGCCGTGCTTCCCGAGTGATCCCGTGCAGAATCAGAGATCAGGTATAAAGCGTCAGGCGGTCCTACTTCCAGCGGCACTGCTCCTTGCGAGCATTCTTGGCGGAGGCTGCGCGACCAACAAGACGCTTCTCGCGGAGCAGTCCTCACGCATCGACTCACTTCGAGCAGTGAATGCCGACCTGGCCGGCAGCCTTGCCGTCTACCGTGACTCCATAGCGTTCTACGAATTCATCGACTCGGGTGAGTTCGTGCAGGAGATGCGGTTCAAGGACGGAGAGATCAATAGACTTGAGTACACGCTGGCGGTCTGCAGGGACGGAGGCGCTCCTATTGCGATTGAGCTTGTCGATGACCTCTTTGCGCCGGCGAGCGCTCGCCTCACGAGTGCCGGTGAGGAAAGGCTATCGGCGCTGGCTGACACGATCCGTTACTATGCCGACGGCGGACTCATTCACGTGGAAGGACACTCGGACGCAACGCGACCAGTTGGAGACCTGGCGAAACAGTACCCATCGAATTGGGAGCTATCGGCGGCACGCGCATCGGCCGTTGCCCGCTTCTATGTAGACGGGCATGACTTCAGCCGATCTCTCTTTCGGGTTCTTTCCTTCGGAGCCGCAAGACCTGTGGCGTCAAACGCCGACGCGCGTGGTCGACGCCTGAATCGACGCATTCGGATAACGTACGTACCCGGCGCTGCCGGCTAAAGGCGCCACAAGCAGAACGCCCCACTGCGCCTCGTCTCACGGGTGCCTTACCTCGGTTCTTGTTTCGATCGGAACCGAGCATTTCATGAGCATCTGGGGGTGTAGGCCGCTCGCCGCCGCGCCAAGTTGAGTACACCCCGCTGCATCAACCGCACCCGCTCCACGCAAACAGCGGCCTTTTCCCGCCCTCGAGGCATCGTATTCCGCGTACAATTAAGGTGCGATAATTCCATTTACGCGGTGATGCGTGATGACCGTCCAGACCAACACCGACATCGTGGAGCTCGACCTCGAGCATTCTATTTGGGGCCGCGTGTTCTCGGTTGCGCCCCTCGTCGTGATTGGGACACGAGACGAGGACGGGAGTTATGATCTGGCTCCCAAGCATCTGGCGCTACCACTTGGATGGGGTGGCCACTTCGGGTTTGTGTGCACGCCCGCACACGCGACCTATCACAACGCCATCCGAGAGCAGTTCTTTACTGTGAGCTATCCGAATCCCTCAGGCATCGTCGTAACCAGCCTGACCGCATCACCGCGGTGCGAGGATAGCCGAAAGCCGGTTCTCAACGCCCTGCCGCAACGACGGTCGGTGCTGTACGATGGTGTCTTCGTAGCGGACTCATATCTGTTTCTCGAATGCAAACTTGACCAGGTTGTGGATGGCTTCGGCGAACATGCTCTGATTGTCGGGAAGATCCGACGAGCGGAGGCGCGCGAGGAGTCGATTCGACGCATGGATCGGGACGACGAACATCTCATTCGCGAGAATCCCCTCCTAACGTTCATCGCGCCCGATCGGTACGCAAAGACCGAAGAATCACGTCGTTTCCCCTTTCCCGAAGGCATTCGGTATTGAGATGGAGGCAGAGATAGCACATCGGCCGGTGACATTGTCGTCTGATTACGTCGAGTGGGCGATCGCCTTGATAGAGCGGCTCGCGGCCATTGAGTCTCCCACATCTGACGGTAGGGCACAGAGGCACATCCATACCGAACTGGGGCGGGAACTGAAGAAACTGGGCTTCGAGGTCGCCCTTGAAGGCCGAACGGCAGACTATGGAGGTCACATGCTGGCCGTTCCCGCTAACGCCGTCCTAACTCAGCCGTATCAACTGCTGGTCGGACATTCCGATACCGTTTGGCCTGTCGGTACGCTATCAACAATGCCGATAACGATGCGGGACGGCAAGCTGTTCGGTCCCGGGGTGTTCGATATGAAGGCGGGGCTTGTACAGGCAGTCCTGGCTCTGAAGCTACTTCGGGATACGAGCGTCGAAACCAGCGTGACGCCCGTCGTCTTTGTGAACTCGGACGAAGAGACGGGTAGTCGGCATTCCACCACCGAGTTGGAGCAGCTCGCCCGCCGAGCCGATCGAGCAATGATCCTTGAGCCGGCATTGGGTCGCGATGGCCTGCTCAAGACCGCCCGCAAGGGAGGTGGCCGCTTCCGGATTACGGTTCGAGGTAAGCCCGCACACGCCGGGTTGAGTCCAGAGGAAGGCGCCTCTGCCATCCTTGAGCTTGCGAATGTTGTCCGAACGCTACACGGCATGAACGATCCCGAACGTGGTGTTTCGGTAAATGTCGGGATGATCGACGGCGGAAACAGTCCCAACGTGGTGGCGGCCGAGGCGACAGCGGTGGTGGAGATCCGGATTCGAGACAGCCGTGATGGCGAGGCATTGAGAGACGCTTTGCAGGACCTCCGTCCGTCGGTAGCCGACACGTCGATCGAGATCGCTGGCGACTTCACCCGTCCACCGATGATGGCGACGCCCCGAAACAGGCGGTTGTGGCACGCAGCGGAAAGGGCCGCAGCCGAGCTGGGTCTTTCTCTCGGCGAGACGCTTGCCGGCGGCTCCTCTGACGGCAACACGACCAGCCAGTACACCGCTACGCTCGACGGTCTCGGCGCCGTCGGAGAGGGTGCTCACGCAACCCACGAGCAGGTTTACACCGACCGCATCGGAGAGCGCTCGATCCTGCTCGCAGCACTCATCGCTCACGATGCCATGGAAGCTGAAATCGATGCAACCAACGCGCAGCCATGCAAAGCCGCCCCCTGCTGACATCCCTGACCCGGACATCACACCTTGAGACCATCGATTATTCGTTGGCTGCTACCGATCGTGGGGATTGGGCAAGGGGTGATTTCGTTGCCGGCATCGTGACCGGCTCCCCAACGAAGCGATACCGAGTCGAGCTGACAACCGGTCGCATGATGGAAATCCTGGAGGGGGATCTGCTTATCGGGGCACTCGGCGCGAGAGAAGCGACGCTTGAGGCCACAGGATCGTGGGAGGACATTGGGGATGACGGGATGATGCATCTGCTCACAGGAGCGGGGCTGCTCGGTAAGTGCCGCTCCCGCTCCGCAGTACTTCCTCCGCTGATCGACGTCCACTATCACGGTCACGTGATCGTAGACGGCGCGAAGGCCACGCTCGAACGATTTCGGGTGCCCGTCGAAGCAATAGAATATCATGTACCAACAATTCTTCTGATCGGGTCGTCTATGTCGGCGGGGAAGACAACTGCGGCGCGCCGCATCATCCGAATGCTGAAGAGTCACGGCTATACGGTAGCCGGATGCAAACTGACAGGGGCCGGCCGGTATCGAGACATCCTCAGCATGAAGGATGCCGGCGCTGATCTGCTTCTCGACTTCGTCGATGGCGGACTGGCTTCGACCATCGGACCAGAGACCGTAGTTCGTCCCGCACTCCGAAACGTCTTGAGCCGGGTGGCTATCTGGTCGCCCGACGTTGCCGTGATCGAAGCCGGCGCATCTCCACTGGAACCCTACAATGGCCGGCTGGCGATTGAGATGTTGCATGACAGCGTCAAGTTCACCGTCCTCTGTGCCAGCGACCCCTATTCGGTACTTGGCGTGACGACTGCCTACAATCGAAGCCCCGACATCGTAACGGGGATAGCTGCAAGCACTGATGCCGCAACGGCTCTTGTTCGACGCTTATCCGGAATTCCTGCTTTCAACATCCTCGACAAGCACGGCGCGACGGTGTTTGAACGGGTCATGATGGAGCGGATGGAACCCCATCTGCGACAATCATCTCCTATTGCGGTCTGATCTATTCGTCAACGCGATGAAGCCCATCATCCGACCCGTATTTCCGGATTCCGCGCGGTAGGAGAAGTAGTCGGGATGGTCGTACGTGCATTCCTCTGACACCTCGACGTTAGGCAGCGAGATGCCCATGCTGATGAGCTGAGCAGAAATGTAGTCTCTCAGATCGATGTGCGGCCGCCTCCATTCATCCCTCCGGACGACAAACTGGCTCGGAAACAGTGCAGCCACTTCCTCTCCAACCTCGAATCGTTCTGCGGAAATGCAGGGGCTCACGTACGCCCTCATCCGCTTCGGATCGGCGCCACGCCTCTCCATCTCCTCGACTGTATTTACGACAATACCGGACACCGTACCTCTCCAACCGGAGTGGATCGCGCCGACAATGCCTCGCTCCTCCTCAGCCACCAGTACCACCGCGCAGTCCGCCGCCGTGATCGCAACAGCAAGATCCGACACGTCGGTGATGAGCGCGTCGAACCCCGAGTACACACCGGGCGACTCCACGTACCGAACGGCCGCCCCATGTACCTGGCCTGCGATCGCCACACGACTCGGATCCAGATGCAACGCTCCAAACAACAGCTCACGGTTGCGCAAAACGGCAGCGGGATCATCACCCGTACTCAAACCGACATTGAGGGATTGATACTGACCGACACTTGTACCTCCGTGACGTTTTGAAAAGCCCGCGGTGAGGCCCGGTCTGTCGAAGATGGCGGGTACAGCGACGAATTGCCTGTCGTTGGATGTATTCATCTTTCAAATGAGCGAATCTTGCCCTGGAATGCAGGTCCCAACGGTCATTGAGTTGCCGACTGCATTTCTAGGAGCCGAAGAACTCCGTCCATGAAAGCAACTACTTCGCCTATGAATCGAGATCACGGCCTGCCTGCATGATCGAGATCACAAGTCCTTCCGATACTCGACCACGCGGTACGTCTCTTGAAAGCCCATGCTCTCGTGGAAACGTTGCGCGGACACATTGTCCAGCTCCGCGTCTGTTGCGACTTCCGCACATCCTTTCGAGCGACACCACTCCTCTCCTTTCGCTAGTAGCGCCCGGGCTATGCCTCGACCTCGGCGCGCAGGCAAGACCACGATCCCTTCAATGTATCCGACCGGACTCGTGCTGCAGCCGTCGACAACGTTGCGCAACGAGACCTCGATCATTCCGCAAACCTCAACCTCATCGACGATTGCGAGGAAGCATTCCTTGTCATCAGCCTCATAGTACGTCTTCATTTCGAGCTGATCGAATTCGGCGTCGAGATCTTCGTAGACGAGCGATCGCAGCCGACGCCAGATCTCAAAGCGGTCGGGACGAACGTTCTCGATTGAGATCTTCATCGGCGATTCGGAAGATGTGAACTGCGGTTGGTCAAGCCAGGTCAATTACGGATTCCTCAACGCTCCGACGGTCTTGATGAGAACCTCGCGCACTTCGTCGACCGGCATCCGAAGGCCCGTCCACAGTACATGAGCGGCGGCGGCCTGCCCGATCAACATTTCAATCCCGTTTATTACAATTGCGCCGCGAGCGGAGGCCTCCTTTAGAAGGCGCGTGCTGACGGGGTTGTAAATAAGGTCGTATACAATCTGGTCTTGATGAAACGCATCTGGATCCTGCCATGGAGACGCATCGATGTCGGGGTACATACCTACCGGGGTTGTGTTCACAACAAGATCGGCGTCTCTGATGTGCCGCCCGACGTTGAGCAGCCCCGTTGCTGAGAGACGGGCAGTGCCGGCGTGCTGTTTGAGGTCACTGATGAGTGATTCCGCCTGTTCCGAGCGCCTCGCGGCGACCAAAACCTCCGACGGTGAAAGTGACATGACCGAGCCGTAGAGCACGGCGCGAGCCGCCCCTCCGGCACCGAGAATAACGATGCGGCCGCCCGCCAGCCATTCCTGATGGGGCTGCAGCGGCGCCAGGAATCCGGTGACGTCGGTGTTGTCTCCGATGATAGTAACGTCATCGCCAACTCGCCGAAAAATGAGCGTATTGACCGCGCCTATTGCCGCAGCCTCATCCGTCATCCGGTCCGTCAGTTCGATGATGCGCTCTTTGAACGGAATCGTGACGTTGGCACCCATGAAGCGGAGCGCTTTCAGGCCCTCAACGGCCGCGGCGAGATCCGCCGTGGTAACGGCGCGTGCCAGGTATAGCGCGTCGAGGGCCAGGACCTGATAGGCAGTGTTGTGTATGATCGGCGAGAACGAGTGCTCCACCGGATTTCCCAGGAGGGTCGCCAGCCGTGTGTTCGGTCCGATCGTCATGCGGTCGACTATGACTCAACGTGATCTGCATGGGGCCCAATTCGTCACCCAAAAATAGCGCGCGCCGTCCAGTGTGTTTGGAGGGGCGTCAAAAAGAGAAAAGCCCCGGTCGCCTTTGATGTGCGCCGGGGCTTATTTCTCCGGAACTCGTCCGGTTGGGCCAGAGTGCGGCCTAGCCGGCCGTCAGGTCACCTGTCCGAACGTTGCTTCCAAACACCTGCCCGTCGACATTTATTGTCGCCTCGCCTTCAGAAATGACGATCGTAAACGTTTTGGATATCTCACGCTCACGGTACGCATCGCCTCGTTGGAAAGTAGCCAGGGCATCGTAGGATCCCGAAATCGTGCCACTGATCTTTTGCGACAGGTCACGCCGGCTTCCTTTCGGGCCCACGAGGTCCGTGACCTCGAGAGCGACCTCGTAGTCAAGGGTCCGGACGGCTGCGAGCGTCGTAATCGTGTGGCCGCCTTCACGCGAGTAGACTCCGTTTATGGTGACCTCGTCCGTATTCACACCTGTGGCCAACCACGATCCGGTGATGTTCTCTCGCGCCGCTTCGATCCGCGGCGTGACGAGCGTTCCCTCACCTTCGACGATGACGAAGCTGATAGACCGAGCAGTGTCGCCCTCGGTGATGAAGAACTTCTGCGCGAGCCCGTCCTCGTCCAGAAACTGGACGTTGTAGACCTTGCTCAGCGTCATGTATCGCTCACCCTCGGGGTCACCTCTTTCATGTGTCACCGAGATGGTCCACGTTCCGGTCGATTCGTCGTACGACCGCTCAACCGGGTGCGTCGTGGACTTGCCCAACACATCAGTTTGGGCCTGAATGTCGCCCACGGACGCCAGTTCCAGCACATCACCAACCTGATCGGTCAGCCCGCCGGTATCCTCTGCAGTTACTTTGGCAAGCGACTCGGCAACATCCTGCGTCGCCGTCAGATCAGCATCCGCGTCGGTCGACGAATCACATCCGACGACCGCAAAAAGAACCAGCGCGGCGGCAACGGTGTGTAGCGTACTCTTGGTTTTCATGACAACCTCCTAAAATGGAAATCAATAATGCATATTGGGTTCGATGATCGTGTCGTCCATTATATCGGCTGTCACGGGCGCGAGATGTCACAGAATTGTAGCGAAAGTGCCGGCGTTTAGTGGAGGTTGTCACGAAGTTGAAAATTGTACTTTTGATCGCCGCGGTGTAGGCTATGGCAGGCAACTCGGCCGCGTCCGGCCAACAGCAACCCCGACTCCACTCTCAATCCTGGTGAAACTTTATGTCTGACAGCTTCCTCGCCCAGGTCGATCGGATGTTTGACAAGGCTGCCGCCCTCACTTCGCATCCGGCAGGCCTGTTGACGCAGATCAAGATGTGCAATAGTGTCTACGCGTTCGAATTTCCGTTGCAGCGAGATGACGGCACCATCATTACCATTCGTGCGTGGCGAGCCGAGCACAGCCAGCACAAGCTGCCGACCAAGGGGGGCATTCGTTACGCTTCCAACGTCACGGAGGATGAGGTCAGAGCGTTGGCGACGCTGATGACATACAAGTGTGCGATCGTGGACGTGCCCTTTGGCGGCGCCAAGGGCGGCGTACGAATCAGCAGGCGGAGTTTTTCCGACGCGGAGCTACAGCGGATTACACGTCGGTACACGTACGAGTTGACAAGGAAGAACTTTATCGGGCCTGGCATTGATGTGCCGGCGCCAGACTACGGAACGTCGGGCAAGGAAATGGCCTGGATTCTTGACACCTACAATTCCCTGACGCACGATCCACTCGATGCACTGGCCTGTGTGACCGGAAAGCCCATCGGTCAGGGCGGCATTCGAGGCCGCAAGGAGGCTACGGGCCTCGGTGTCTTCTATGGGATACGAGAAGCATGCTCATTCGAGGAGGACATGAAACCGTTGGGTCTAGGACCGGGGCTCATTGGGAAGACGATGATCATTCAGGGGCTGGGCAACGTCGGCTACCACGCCGCCAAATTCCTGTCCGAGCACGGCGTCAAACTTGTAGGTGTTGGCGAATACGAGGGTGCCATCTACAATGCCGAGGGCATCGATCTCGAAGATCTCGTCGCGCACAGGAAGTCAACCGGGTCGGTTTTTGATTTTGGTAGCGCGGAGAACATCGAATCGTCGCGCGACATTCTGACTCGCCCCTGCGATATTCTGATTCCGGCAGCACTTGAGGGACAGATCACCGACGAGAATGCGACCGACATACAGGCTCGTATCATAGCAGAAGCCGCCAACGGCCCTGTTACGGCCAAAGCTGACGAGATCCTTCTGTCGAACGGCGTCATGATTCTGCCGGATGTGTACCTGAATGCCGGGGGGGTCACGGTTTCGTATTTCGAGTGGCTTCGCAATCTCTCACACGTTCGCTTCGGAAGGATGAGTCGCCGTTTTGAGCAGACCGCACAGGAACATCTACTCAGTGCAGTTGAGAACCTGACCGGTCAGTCTTTCGATCCCGATGAAAAGCGGGAGATTGCCAAGGGTGCGGACGAGGTGACGCTTGTCTACTCCGGACTCGAGGAAACGATGGTCAACGCCTATCACGAAATCCGTGACATTGCCCAGAAGAAGAAGACGGATCTCAGAACCGCTGCCTTCATCAGTGCGATTGACAAAGTTGCCACCTCATACACCGAAATGGGCATCTTCCCGTAGGCAACGCAAGTAGCTGCGTGGTACCTCACCTGATCTGACAGAAAAGAAGAACGCCCGAACTCCCCCCACGGGCTCGGGCGTCTTCACTCGACCGAGGTCGCTCGCGGCGACCATTTGGCGTTCACCGTTCGGTCAAAGCGTATTTGTGTCAGATGTCGGTTTTTTTAACCGCATCCGCTGGTGTTACCGCAGTTCGGGCACGAGTAGCATGCTCCCGACCGAACCGTTATTGAGCCGCAGTTAGGGCATGGCGGGGCGTCTTCCTGATTTCGAAAGGACGCGTGTGCATCGATTTCTACATGGACTGATGCCTCTGATGCTCCGGCGTGCTCCGCTGCGCCGAGGAATTCCTCTACTGTGCTCCCGACGAGTCCGTCCTCCGTTTCGGGTGTGCTCCGCCCGTTATCACTCGGCGCCGGTGTGACATCGACATCCGTGCTCCCGACGAGATCCCGTGCCACCTCTTCCAGGCCAACCCGCGGGCTGCCAAGGAATTTGAGGGACAGATACCGGGCGATGTAATCCATGATCGATTTCGCGATCGGGATTTGCCGATTGTTGGTGAAGCCGGACGGCTCGAAGCGCATATGGCTGAACTTGGTGCAGATGTCCTCGAGCGGTACACCATATTGGAGTGCAATCGAGATTGAGGTAGCGAATGCATCCATCAGTCCGGCAATCGTCGACCCCTGCTTGGCCATCGTGATGAAGATCTCGCCGGGCATCTTGTTGTCCGGATAGAGCCCGATATGTACGTATCCCTCGTGGCCGGCAATTGAGAACTTGTGCGTGATCGAAGGCCGTTCGTCCGGTAGCCGCTTTCGAATCGGCTTGTAGACGATCTTTTCGACCTCCTTCTCTACGATGGTCGGCTCTGCCGAGGCCATACCGTCGCCACCCGGAGCCTCGTGCTTCTTTGTATTGCCTCCCTGACTGGTAGAGAGTGGTTGAGATCGTTTTGAGTTCTCCCTGTAGATCGCGATTGCCTTCAGGCCCAGCTGCCAACCCTGTACGTACGCGTCTCTGATTTCCTCGACGCTTGCGGTCTCGGGCATGTTGACGGTCTTCGAGATGGCACCGGAAATGAAGGGCTGGCAGGCGGCCATCATGCGGATGTGACCGCTATGGTGAATCGATCTTGACCCATTGAAAGGCTTGAACGCGCAGTCGAAGACTGGTAGATGTACGTCCTTCAGGTGGGGCGCGCCCTCGATGGTGTCTTCCTTCT
>JAHHLP010000140.1 GCA_018679295.1 Rhodothermia bacterium | reverse complement strand
AAGAAAGATTGAACTCGGAGTAGAGGTGCGGTCGATCGTCGAGGACGATAATGGAGATTTTTGGCTTGGAACTAGAAACGAGGGCGTGCGGGCTTTGGATGGTGAAATGCTCTTGCTCGGTGCGGCGACACCAGTTTTCGAGGGCCTGAATAGTGAACGAGTTTCTGCGCTCCGAATATTGGGTCAAGTTCACTTCGTGACGCAGGAGGGTATCGCGTCGGCACTGGACGACGCAACTGGAAGCATTATACCCAGCACGCTACATGAGCTTCTTAGACAAAATTCCTTGTCGGACACTCTTCGTTTTGCAGCGACAGATTCGCGAGGTTTGGGGTGGCTCGTCTTGCCAGACGCGGTCGTGCAAGTGTGGCTAGATCGCGGCGCGTACCGATTGATGAAAAGACCTGTACTTCACTTTGACGGCATCGTTCAATCCCGCATCGCAGTCGAGGAGTCCGGTGTGGCGTGGATCAGCCGCGGAGACGAGCTTTTTCGTTACGATCCGCATGTAGTAAAAGACTACGATGTTCCTTTTTCCGCGCTGATCCGAAAGGTGGTAGACTCACGTACCGACTCTGTCTTGTTTGGTGGGAATCATCGCACAGCAACGGGGGGGATCAGCGCTTACCAACTCGGGGAGGATATACCGAGTTTTGGCTATGAGTTCAACAACCTGAGATTTCGATTTGCGGCGCCCACGTTCAACAGCCCCGAACAAACGCTCTATCAATATCGACTGGTTGGCAGGTCTCAAGAGTGGTCGGAGTGGAGCCGTACTAGCACGGTAGCGTTCTCCAGCCTTCGCGAGGGCTCGTACACACTTGAGGTGCGGGCAAAGAACGCGATGGGTTTTACATCGGACGTCGGATCGTACTCGTTTCATTTGCTCCCGCCATGGTTTCGTACGTGGTGGGCGTATTCGATCTACGTTCTTTCGCTTGTAACCGTCAGCGTTTTGTCATGGAAGTACATCATGATGCTTAAAGCGCATCGCATTGCGCGGGAGCAGGCGCGCGAGCTGGCCCGGGAAAGAGTGGTCAATGAACGCCTCAATGAAGCGAATACGCAGTTGCAGGTGGCCAACGAAAGGCTCACTAAGGTGAACAATCTGAAGGATGAGTTCCTCGCCACGACGTCGCACGAACTGAGGACACCAATCACAGCTATTCTTGGGTACGCATCGATCCTGAAGGAAGAGGTTCCAGGGGATTACCACGAGTTCGTTGAGATCATCGAAAAGAGCGGCGCCAGGCTCATGGACACGCTCAACTCGCTGCTTGATCTCGCGGAACTTCGGGCCGGTACCGTCGAGTTGACTGTCGACGATGTTGATATCGGGGCTTTGCTTGCGGATGTCGGCTCTGCCTTCAAAATAGAAGCCAGCAACAAAGGCCTGTCGCTGGAGCTGAATATTCCTAATCGACCGGTCCACGTCCGGTCCGATAGGGGCCTGATCGAGAAGGTTGTGCGGATCCTGATTGGTAACGCGATCAAATTCACGCAGAGCGGTTCTGTGGCTGTCTCTGCGTCACTGAGCGTCGATAGTCTGCGCTTGAGTGTGTCGGATACAGGTGAAGGGATCGACGAGGAGTTCATTCCTCTGCTCTTCGATGAGTTTCAACAGGAGTCAGGCGGACTCGCACGCTCACACGGAGGAAATGGACTCGGGCTGGCAATCGCTGCAAAAGTGGTCGAACTCCTACAGGGAACTATCCACGTCGAAAGCGAAAAGGGCATTGGTAGCACGTTCAGTATTCTCCTGCCCTCGGAGCTTGTGCCCGGCTCTGAAATGGAGGATCGCCTCGCGGATTCCGGGCGGGAAGAGCATGTGGCTGCGCCGGTGTTGGACCCGGATTATGGCCACGATGAGGAGTCGCTTTCCGGTAGTGAACACGGTATGCCCACTCAGGCAACAGAAGGCGAGCTGTCAAGCGCGAGTCGTTCGAGCGCCATTTCTGAATCGCCCACGAATGAAGATGGTAAAGGTGTGTTTGAACAAGACAGGCCGGCCGTTGCCAAGACGAGTCGCAACAAGGCGGCGGCTTTCGACCGCCGACCCAAACGTCGGGACGCAGACAATCAGTCGTGAACTAAGAACATTGTGGCGCTCGAGTAAGTCATCGAGAAGTGAGAATCAGTGGAGACCTAGAGGACTTACGGTGGAGTATTTCTCAGACAGTGGGTTGTTGCCTAAGAGGTCTCTGAAACGGTTGCCATCGTGAATCTAGTTCAGCGGCTCGTCCTCTCTACCCGGCGCTTCGCACGCCTGATATCATTCGCGGCAATCCTTCTTGCGGAGACTCTGTATCTGGTTGTTACAGTCGGCCGACGCCCGCCGGCGCATCGAGAGGCCTACCGTGCGACAAGGCAATCAGTCGCGTGCGCGAGGGCGGTTCGATCGGTCGGGATCAAGACGGTGCTTGCGGGAGAAACACCCGGCGACTTCGGTTCTTTGATCGTGTCAAACCACCTCGGAATGATCGATCCATTTATTGTCGGGTCGCACTTCAAGGTCGTGTTTTCGGGGAAGGCCGAGATGCTGGAGTGGCCGGTGGCCGGCTGGGTTTGTCGTGCCATAGGCCTGATCCCGGTCTACCGCGGGCAACGCTCTAAGGTCACGAGTTTCGCCGATCAAGTAGCAGAAAAACTTCAGGTGGGTCTCAACGTGCTTGCGTTTCCTGAAGGCACAACGAGTGGCGGCACGGACATCCTTCCGTTCAAGACAGGAGCGTTCGCCGCAGTTGAGAATCTTAATGGTGGAACGGTGCTTCCCATAACGTTGCGTGTAGTAGAGATCGATGGCAATAGACCGGACGCTGAGAAGCACGCGATGTTTACGTGGAGCGACACGTCCCAATCTCTACTGAAGCACTTCTGGCGGCTGCTTGGAGTCGGATCGGCTCGCGTGGAGGTCGTGGTGGGGCCGCCCATTCGAACGACGGGGCACTCCCGAAAGCAGCTCGCGGACATCGCCTATCGTATTATTAAGGAAACCAGTACCGAACAGTTCTTGGTCGAGGGGGCTTCAAAAGGAGAGATTCAACCGGATACCGCCACGCAGCACAACCACCCCTAGGAACCCTCTTTGCAAGGCCTTGTAGACGAAACATCGCTACGAGGGTGTAACACTTCGCTCAAGTGTCCGTCCGAAACAATGCGGCCAGCAACTGTTTGTGGCGTACGCCCTGTTTGAACTCCAAAGGTGACGATTGGAATCGCCACATAGAATCAAAGCAATCAACGGCCTTCTTTTGTCTTTGGAGAATCAGCGGAACTGCCGATCAATGAATCAGATCTTTAATCACTCGATAGGCCGATGAGTTCGAACGTTAGCAGAAGGCTGTTCTGGTCCATCACAGTGCTTGCCTTTGCTCTGATAACGCTCCTGGGTGTGGTCGTTGCCCGGATGCTGCTGTTGGATTCGGATCAGAGGAGGCCGGCCGTTATGGTGGAGCGAATTCAGCTCGGACGATCTGACGTCCCCGTCTCATCGGCAACTGCGCCGGACGTCGCCAATGCGGAACAGCTGAGTGCCCTGTTCAAACTTGCAGCGGGGCGAGTTAGAGAATCTGTTGTGTACATTCAGGTCGATATTGACGAAGGTGCCGGCGGTGTATGGGATCGACCCTTCTTTAACGACGGTCCCAGGCAGAGTGTCGGAAGCGGCGTGGTCGTAAGCGAGGCTGGTTACATTGTAACTAACAGCCACGTCGTATCCGGGGCCTCCCGGATCAGTGTTACTCTCGCAGACAAGCGCCAGTTCGAAGCGACCGTAGTGGGAACCGACCCGTCAACCGATCTGGCGATTATACGCATCGACGACGCCGAAGATGTCCAGGCTATTCCTCTCGGTGATTCGGACGACGTGGAGGTTGGGCAGTGGGTTCTCGCTATTGGCAACCCGTTCCGACTAACGTCGACGGTGACAGCCGGTATCGTCAGTGCGATCGGCAGGCAGGTCAACATCATCGGAGACAGCTTTGGAATCGAGGATTTTATTCAGACGGATGCGGCCATTAATCCCGGTAACTCCGGCGGTGCTCTGGTTGACCTCAATGGTCATCTGGTAGGAATCAACACTGCTATCGCCACGGAATCCGGTTCCTATGAGGGTTATGGTTTTGCCGTACCCGTGAATCTCGTATCTCGGGTTGCTGCGGACTTAATCGCGTACGGTGAAGTGCAGCGCGCCTACCTGGGCGTTCGGATAGGTCGCGTGGATGCCCGACTGGCTAGTCGGGTTGGACTTGAAGACATTGGCGGTGTGTACTTGAATGAGGTTTGGAGAGGGGGCGCCGCAGACCGATCGGGGCTCCGAATCGGCGACATTGTCCTAAAGGTGGACGGGGATGCAGTCAACGCTCCAAATCAGCTCCAAAGCCTTATCGCGCGCAGGCGACCCGGCGATAGTGTAGTCCTCGAAGTTTGGCGTCGGGGTTCGGTCCAGTCCGTCGATGTCGTGTTGATGGGACGGGAGGATCCGGCGGCCGAAACATGGTTTGCGGAGTTCTCGGAGCCGGAGCAGATTCTGGAGCTGCCGGAAGAAGCGGCCGAGGCTCCGGGCGCAGACATCATACATCTGGATGAACTTGGTCTGGGTGTGCGTGAAATGGAGGAAGACGAGCACCACCAGTTCTCGGCCGAGAGCGGGATCTACATCGCCTACGTGGAAAAAGATAGCAGGGCAGCTCGCGCAGGCGTTCCTCGCGATGGCATCCTCCGATCGATCGACGATGCGAAGGTAACCTCCGTTGAGGATCTTATTGATGCCATCGCACTTTCGTCGGCCGGCGATGAGCCGGCACTTCTCGAAGTGGTGCGTCGCAATGGTATTTCGGGTTTCTACGAAGTACGGTTCAGCGATATACCGTAGCTTGTGTCGCTGTCGCAAAGCTTACGATCTGACCCTGCACTGTCCTCGCCACACTGAGACTAGATGATTCGCATTCTCACGGCTGGAGAGTCGCATGGGGAGGCCCTGGTTGGGATAGTTGAGGGCATGCCGGCCGGAGTCCCCGTCTCAGCCGACCTGATCGACGGTCAGCTTGCCCGCCGGTGGCTCGGTTTTGGCCGCGGTGGTCGTTCGAAATTTGAGGCTGACAAAGTCCACATCTACAGTGGCGTTCGGTTCGGTCGCACGATGGGGAGTCCGATTGCACTCCGTATTGACAACGCTGCCTTTACTCGCGACCGTTCAGGCTGGCCGGAGGTCATGGCGGTGGAAGGTGATGGCGCCGACGTCGAGAAGATATCTCTGCCTCGCCCGTGGCATGCTGATCTGGTCGGATTCCAGAAGTACGTTTTTGATGATATCCGGCCTGTCATTGAACGATCAAGTGGCCGCGAAACGGCGATGCGTGTTGCTTGCAGCACCCTCGGTCGGATTTTGCTGAAGGAATTAGGCGTTCAGATCGGCAGTCATGTGATTCGCATCGGCCAGGTTGGATATGCGTCGCCAGGAGACTATCAGAACACGCGAGACCGGCTGATCCGATCGGGTTCCGAGGCACTCAGTGCTGAGGCTGACCAGAGCGACGTCAGGATGATCGACCCCGATTTGTCTCGTGCATGCGTCGAACATATTTCTTCAGTAAAGAAGGACGGCGATTCTTTGGGCGGAGCGTACGAGATCGTGGTGACAGGCGTCCCGGTCGGTCTTGGCTCGTACGTGCATTGGGACCGACGTC
>JAHHLP010000616.1 GCA_018679295.1 Rhodothermia bacterium | reverse complement strand
GCCCCGGGTCGTCCCCCGTTGCGTTTCACACCGTCATCAATCGGAAACCCAATTAGCGCCAACAGGGTGTCTTGCGCGAGCGTCGTCCCACCAGCGATGAGTGCTCCGAGCCGGGGATCGTGCGGGTCGCCCGCCACCGGTTGATGAGTCTGCCTGAGGTGTGAACGAAAGACGCTTGATCCCATCCGTCTTGTAGTCCGAGTGATCAGAGTTGGCCGGAAGCGAGACGACCGCCGACAAACGTGGCAGCCACGGCATTCGGTCGAAAGTTGTACAGCCAATGGTTGACGGATTCCGCATCGAGCAAGGCAAGGTCTGCCTTTTTCCCTGCCTCGATCGAACCCACCGTGTCCGACATTCCTATGGCGCGCGCCGCGTTGCGGGTCCCGGCCAGCAGGGCCTGCGCAGGGGTCAATCGATTCATGTTGCACGCAAGCATCAAGGCCATCGGCAAGTGATATGAGGGAGCGCTTCCCGGATTGAAGTCCGTAGCTACCGCTACCGATACACCGGCTTCGATGAAGCGTCGGCCATCGAGCGGCTTTACCCCCAGATACAACGAGGCGATGGGCAAACTTACCGCAACTACCCCCTCGCGGGCCATGGCCCGGATGCCGACGGTTGAGGTTTGCTCGAGATGGTCCGCGGACACGGCTCCCACACTCGCCGCGAGTTCCGCGCCGCCGCAACTCGTCAGCTGGTCCGCATGGACTTTCGCGCCGAGCCCGTGCTGACGCCCTGTTTTCAATATCCTCTCGCCCTCCTTCAATGAGAAAGCCGACTCCTCGACGAACACGTCGCAGAAGGAGGCGAGCTTCTCCCTGGCAACACGGGGAATCATCACGTCGCAAACAAGATCGACGTACTCGGCCCGCCGGCCATCAAATTCTGGAGGGACGGTGTGTGCGCCGAGAAAGGTGGACACGATGCGCTGTGGTCCGTCCATCGAAAGCCTCCGATAAACTTTCAGAAGCTTGAGTTCGTCCTCCAGGGTCAGTCCGTAGCCGCTTTTGCATTCTATTGTAGTGACACCAAGCTCCAGCATTTCGGCTGCATGCCGACGTACCCGATCAAAGAGATGGTCAGCTTCGGCGCGCCGGGTGTCACGCACCGTGCTCCTGATCCCGCCGCCTCGCCGCGCTATCTCGAGGTAACTTGATCCCCGAATGCGCTCTTCGAACTCGTCCGCTCTCCACCCGCCGAACGCGAGGTGTGTATGGCAGTCGATCAAGCCCGGTATGACCAAGCGGCCACCCGCGTCATGTTCATCGTGGTCGGTCATTGGTGGAAGGTTCTTCTCTTCCCCGACCCATGTAATTTCATCACCGGACCAGACGATGGCGGCGTGAGCGACTACATGCGCGCCGCCCTGCGTTGCGTCGGAGGCGCATGTTGCCAGCTGGCCGATGTTTCGAAGAATCCCCACGATCAGAGCAGCTCTCCCACCTCGGATTCGACGGCAAGCAGTAGCTCCGCTCCCCGAACGATCTCCATGCACGGATCCAGGTCCTCCCTGAAATAGTAGTCGGCCTCCCGATGCGGGATGACACTGCGAATGAATTGATGGGCGGCCTCCACGCCGCGCCCCGGTCGCAGAGGGAGTCGATAATCGAGGGCTTGCGCCGCGGCAAGGACCTCGATCCCGAGAACCGTTTCTACATTTCGGAAGATGGAGTGCAGCTTGACGGCACTGATGCTACCCATACTGACGTGGTCCTCCTGACCGAGGCTTGTCGGCAGGGAGTCCACTGACGCCGGGTGCGAAAGGACCTTGTTCTCCGACACGAGTGCCGCCGCCGTGTACTGCGGTATCATGAAGCCGGAGTTGATGCCGGTTTCGCGCATGAGCAGTTGGGGCAAGCCGTCGGCGCCCGCCAGCAGGAGGTAAATGCGCCGCTCCGAAATGCTCGCCAGCTCCGCCAGGGCGATCGCTGCGTAATCGAGTGCCAGCGCTAGTGGTTGACCATGGAAGTTTCCACCACTGAGGATGGACCCGTCCGGAAACACTAGAGGATTGTCGGTGGCGGCGTTCATCTCGGTCTCGAGCACGTCCCGGATGTGCCGTAGCGCTCCGCGAGTGGCACCGTGCACCTGGGGGACGCACCTTAGGGAGTAGGGGTCCTGGACCTTTCCGCAGTCTCGATGAGATTCGAGAATCTCACTATCAACGAGCAGCTGTCTGACATTGGAGGCGACTTCAGATTGGCCACGGAAAGGCCGTGCGTCCTGGATTCGATTGTCGAACGGCACAAGACTGCCTTGCAGTGCCTCGAGGGTCATGGCGGCCGCCACATCTACGAGCCGGATCAGCCTCACGCACTTCTCCAGAACGAATGCACCGTAGGCGGTCATCAATTGCGTGCCATTAATGAGCGACAGGCCATCCTTAGGGGAAAGCTCGACGGGCTGCCAGTCCATCCGCTCCAACACCACGTCAGCATCCTCGAACTCGATTCCGGCAGAATCCCATACCAAGCCCCGGCCGATGAGTGGCAAAGACATGTGGGCCAGTGGCGCGAGGTCGCCGGACGCCCCGACGCTTCCTCTCGACGGCACGCCGGGAATCAGATCATTCTCCGCAAACTCTGCCAGCCGAGTGAAGACGGGCATGGAGACGCCGGAATACCCAAGGCCCAGCGCATGGATCTTCAGCTTCAGCATGAGTGCCGAGATCTCTCGCGGCACCCACTCGCCAACACCCACGGCGTGACTCAGCAGAAGGTTCTTTTGGAGGGTTTCAAGGCTTTCTCTATCGATTCGCTCACGAGCGAGTGCTCCAAAGCCGGTGTTGATTCCGTAGTACACCCCGCCTTCCTCCAAAGCGTCGTCCACGACCTTGCGCGATCGTTCAACGGACTCCGGATTGCGACGCAACTCGCCAATACTGCGGTCCAGATCTTCGTAGAGGTTTGATATGGTGATCCGGCGCATTTCGACTTTCAGTCAAGCATTGGCAGGTCGACACCGCGCTCTCGAGCGGTATCAACGGCTGACTCGTAGCCGGCGTCTGCGTGTCGCATGACGCCAGTTCCCGGGTCCGCAGTCAGAACGCTCGACAGACGGTCTTCAGCAAGGTCGCTTCCGTCCGCCACGCAAACCATTCCGGCGTGAATAGAGTAGCCAATCCCTACGCCGCCTCCGTGATGGATCGACACCCAGCTTGCGCCGCACGCTGTGTTCAGCAAGGCATTGAGCAGGGGCCAGTCGGCAACGGCATCTGATCCGTCGCGCATGCCCTCCGTCTCTCGATTTGGCGAGGCCACCGAGCCACTGTCAAGGTGATCACGTCCGATGACGAGCGGAGCGGACACCTTACCCTTTCGGACGAGCCAATTGAATCGAAGCCCCATCTCGGCCCGCTCTCCGTACTCGAGCCAACAAATGCGGGCCGGAAGTCCCTGAAACTTGACCTGCTTGGAAGCCTTGTCAATCCATCGAGCGAGGGACTGGTTATCGGGAAAGGTGTCGAGTACTGCACGGTCGGTCTCATGAATGTCCGCCGGGTCGCCGGACAGGGCAGCCCATCGAAATGGGCCTGACCCCTTGCAGAAGAGAGGTCGGATAAATGCAGGGACAAAACCAGGGATGTCAAATGCCTCCGCAAGATCACGGTGATCAGCCACCTGCCCTCGCAGGTTGTTTCCATAGTCAAATACAACAGCACCCTTCGATCTGAGGTCGAGCATCGCCCGCACGTGGGTCACCATGGAATCGAGGACCGCATCCTCGTAGCCGTCAGGATCGCGCTCCCTGAATGAGCCGGCATCCTCCACTCCATAACCTGACGGCAGATAACCGACCCGCAGATCGTGCGCGGACGTCTGGTCAGTCACCACATCGGGAACGAACCCTCGACGAACGATCTCCGGCAACACATCAGCGATGTTACCTTCCAGCCCGATTGACAGCGCCCGGCCGTGCCGTTGCGCGTCGTCAAGCCGGGCAAGCGCTTCGCCGAGGTCCGTTGACATTTCGTCGCAGTAGCCGGTGTCAACGCGTCGCCGGATTCGCACAGGGTCCACCTCAACGGCCAGCATGCAGCCACCGTTCATCGTAGCGGCCAGCGGTTGGGCTCCTCCCATACCGCCTAGACCAGCCGTGACGATCAATCGTCCTTCGAGCGACCCTCCGAAGTGTTGCCTCGCGCATTCCGCGAACGTCTCATATGTACCCTGCAGAATGCCCTGCGTACCGATATAAATCCACGACCCCGCTGTCATCTGACCATACATCATGAGCCCCTGGGCTTCCAGCCTCCGGAACTCCTCCCATGTGGCCCAACGCGGCACAAGGTGCGAATTGGCGATGAGCACACGTGGGGCTCGATCGTGCGTCCGAAAAACACCGACGGGCCGACCCGATTGTACCAACAGCGTCTCATCAGACTTCAAGCGCCTCAGTGTATCTACAATCCGATAATAGGACGGCCAATCCCTGGCCGCCTTTCCGGCCCCACCGTAAACGATGAGCTCCGACGGATTCTCTGCAACGTCGGGATCGAGATTATTCATCAGCATCCGCATGGCTGCTTCCTGCTCCCATCCGAGACAGGAAAGGGCTGTGCCACGAGGCGCTCGTATAGTCTGAGTCTCAGTCACGATTGACAGTCAAAGTGGGTTATCCCGGGAGTATTTCAGGGACGCGCGCCGGATTCTCCGCCGCCGGCGGTACGGCGCTATATGCCTGAGGCAATGAGCAGTTCGATGTCCCTGTGCGGCATACCGAACATGGTAGCCAGCGTTTTCTTCGTAAGGTGTCGTCTGTAGACGTAGGTTCCGTTTCGCAGGCCCACATCCCTCCATAGCGCCTCATTGATCGAGCCGACATCGCCAATATTTATCAGATACGGTACGAGGACATTGGTGAGCGCGTAGGTGGCAGTTCTCGCTGCATTCGACGGCATGTTCGGCACGCAGTAGTGGATTACATCGTGCTTTCGAAAGGTGGGATGCGAATGCGTCGTCGGCCTGCTGGTCTCGATACATCCACCCTGATCTATGACGGCGTCGACAATCACCGAACCCGACCTCATCGTGCTAACCATGTCCTCTGTCACGAGCACGGGCGACCGGCTACCGGCAGACATCATTGCGCCGATGATCACGTCCGCAGAGCGGACTGCTCCCCGGATA
>JAHHLP010000053.1 GCA_018679295.1 Rhodothermia bacterium | reverse complement strand
GTTTAATGTGTTGCGGATACTGCGCGGAGCAGGGGATCCATTGCCGACGATGGAGGTGGCCGATCGGATGATCGAGCCAGAGCCGGGGATAACGCGGTTGATAGAGAGACTGCGAATCAAGGGCCTGGTCGAAAGACTGCCCGATCCGGACGACGGTCGGCGGTCACTGTGCTCCATCACAGACGAAGGACTGCGCGTACTTCGACGACTGGACGATCCGATTGCAGTGATGGACGACGAAGTGCTGGGTGCACTCAACGAGCGGCAGCTCAAGTCGCTCATTCGGTTGCTCGACAAGGCGCGAGCTGCAATGGTGCCGTAGTCTGCTCAGGATATGAAACGCGACAAACCGCGATCCACATGCAACTCCGCCAATTTCATTAGTTGACTAGTCAAATAGTTTGACATATTCACATCATCAAAGGTGAACCCGATGGAGACCACAACATCAACGCAAACCACCCTCCGCGAACGTGTCGAGGACCTGAACCGCCGGATCCTGAACGGCGAGGTCATGGAGGCATTTGAGGAGTACTACGCGGACGACGTAGTGCAGCAGGAGAACGAACAGGTACCGACACGAGGAAAGGATGCCAATCGTCGTAGAGAACTGGACTTCCTGTCGAGTCTGACCGACTTCCGTTCAGCCGAAGTCAAGTCGGTTACAGTAGACGAAGAGAATTCGACTTCCATGGTGGAGTGGTATTTCGACTACACACACCGCGACTGGGGAGACCGGAAGTTCCACCAGGTATCCGTTCAGCGATGGCGCGATGGGCAAATTGTCCACGAGCGATACTATTACGGAAGCTAGTCGCCGATCGCGGCTCGAAACCCGCCAGCCGGGCCGCCCGCTAGCGTGCGGGCCGGGCGAACAGACAGTAGAGGAATTGCTGTTGAGCACCTCCGGGCGTGACGTGGTATTCCTCAGCCGTATCTCGCAGTTCAAAATCACTGCCGAGTGTTTCTGCCAGTTCGTCCGGTCCGTAGCGCATGGCAGGAAGACCGGAACACCGGTCTGGACCCTCCGGCCCGAAAGTCGCAATAAGCACGTGACCGCCGGGTGCTACTGAATCTCGAAGGGTACGCAGATATTGACCTCGCTCGTCATCCGTGATCAGAAAATGGAAGACTGCACGGTCGTGCCAGAGGTCGATCGGTCCAGCAGGAGCGAAATCCGCGATGTCGGAAACGACAAACTGGACTTTTGCTGCGGCCTCGCCCAGTCGGTCACGAACCAGCGCCAGTGGCTCATCGGCAATATCCAACAAGGTTATCGATTGGTACCCGTCGGCGAGCAAGTGGTCAACCAGTCGCGATGCTCCCGCGCCGACGTCGATTATTCGGGCGTGCTTCGAGAGGTCCAAACTACGGATCATTTCGAGCGACTTGTCGGGGGACCTCTGATACCAACTGACCCGGGTTTCGGGGTTGTCGAGGTATGCGCGCTTCCAGTGAGAAGAGGTAGACAAGTGCTCGCCAATCATATTATCAGCATCACGCCGAGGGCCGTCACCAGTGTCAGCACGAAGCCCGGGAAGATAGCCTTCCGCAGTCCAGCGGAACCGGTTGCTACCACGAGGCCTCCCTTTACGACTGTGTTCGATGCAGCCGCAAGCACCACCGCCCGAGCCGCTGTTCTAACATCAAGGCTTCCTTCGGTACCGCTCAGTTCGGCCATCGAAAGTGTAATGGCATCGACGTCCATGAGTCCACCAGCGATGCTCGAAAGGTAGATGCCAGTATCACCGAGGTACATGGATGCCGCTTTCGCACCAACGAGAATGACCGCATACAAGAGCCCGAAGGTGAGCGCCGGACCGAGCTCGAACGGATTTTTGAAACGGTCCTCTTCCTCCGGACCGGATCCAGTTTCGCGCCAGTACAGGTATCCGCAGTAGCTCGCCGACACGACCATCGCCGCCGTGATCGGTATCCAGACGACAGCCAGCAGTTCACGGTTGAGCGCTGCTACCTCAACCAGTACGCGGACAAACATGATGACCCACGCAAGAAGTATGGCCAGCGCGAACGATCGATCAAGGCCGCTCGTTGTCCGGCTGCGCTGCGAGAACGTGAGTGTTACAGCGGTGCTCGACGCCAGTCCCCCCAGGATCCCCGTTAGGCCGACGCCTCGTCTTGCGCCGACAGCTTTGATCAGCACATAGCCGAGGAAACTGATCCCCGAAATGAAGATCACCATCAACCAAAGTTTGAATGGGACGAGGACGTCGAAAGGCTCCTGTCCGTACCCCGTGCGCGGTAGCATCGGAAGTATGATGACGGAGATCACGCAGAACTTCAGGGTGGCGAAGACGTCGGCCGGCTCCAGCTTCGCGACAAACCGTCGCGTCTGAAGCTTGAGGGCCAGCAGAACGGTGACCGCGACTCCCACTGCGGCGGCCACTTCGATCTGATCGTAGAAGCATAGAGCGCCGATGACGATCGTGATCAGGGCGGCTACCTCAGTTGTGATGCCGCTTTCGCCTTCACGCGCCTCGTGATAGTGTGCAACTGCGATGATGATGCCTACAATGGCAATCACTCCGAGAATGATTGCCGGAAACGCGATCTTGTGGGCCAGAAAGGCGGCCGCGCAGCCAAGGACGGCCATGAGAGGGAAAGTCCGTGCACCCGCGAAAATGGGGCCGTCTTCGCCAGATGCAACCAGCTCGCGATGCGCGTACTCACGCTGAAGACCAATCAGCAGGCCTATCGCCAGAGCGACTCCGAATCGGTAGAAGATTTCGTATGTGGTTGGCTGTTCGAACATGACGCGTTGAAGTGCCCGGGGTGCTTCAAGTTAGCGATGACACCTCCGCACAATCAAAGGCTACGGTGATGGCTGTCGACGGTCACTTGCTCGGCGCTGGCGACCATGATCCGGCTGGGTCCTCGTTCCACTCTTCTAGCGTGTACCACCGGACGTCCCGCAGCTCGTCGCTTGATGACAAGAGCTTGTGTATTGCCGTGGTGAGCCGTCGGAGCTCTTGCTGATCGTCTTCGCCAAACAGGCGCCGAAACCAACCAAGGTCGCTGGTTACGGAAACTAGCCATTCGCGTACTCCATCACCGACGTAGCCCACGAGGAAGTAGAAATCCCTTCCCGCAACGCGACATCGGAAGGCAAAAGCGTAGTCGATGTCTTCAGGAATGCTGCATTCAAACCCATCGGATCCGAGTGCGTTCACGAGCGAATGTGACAGATCGCGGGTTTCGTCTGGGCCCATAGGCCCATCGGCTACAGACCGGAAGCTGACTTCAGTTTTGAGTTGTGACTTCTGTGACAAGAGAGACCCTTCGTTGGGTTGCTTTGCGGAGCCGCGGCATCACTTCGTCCGGGTCCCGTGACAAGCGGTTTCGCGCCTGGCTTTAGCGTCACCTCTCACCTTCGATCCCATTCACCCCAAATGCTATCCCGAATTCGCTTGTCGATTGCGTGTCCGGACTGCTTTAGCGTGAGCAGGATATTTCCTCGATGATGGCTTTCGTGTGCGACGAAATAGCAAAGGTGCACGATCAAGCCCTTCTTAAATGTGCGTACCCCCTTCGTTCCGGAAGCAGCGAGTCGAAAGAAATTCGCAATGGCGGCTGTCGAAGCCTCGTGATGCTCGACAAGTTCGGTGTGGTCGGGCTCGTCTTCGGTAGCAAACTTGTGAAGTCCCTCGGTTAGCCTTTTTGCCCTTCGCTCGAGCTGCCAGATTCGATTTGTGTGTACGTGGGCGAACTGTCGCGATACGTTGCGGCCACCTCGAGTGGAAAGCGTGCACTTCATCCCTGCGTCGCTGATGCCGTCGATCAGCATCACGTTGATCCTGTGGTTTGTCTGCCAGGCTTCGAGTATCTCATCGAGTGCGTTCATGGACTTCCAACCTGTTCCTTTAGGCAAAGGTATTAGTCATTTGTGACCAGTGATTTAGAGTTCTGTTAGAATCGCTATTCGGTGGCGGGATACTCTTGAATCATGTGTAACACCATTAGGAGTGTCATTCAAACCAAAGGTAAACTCATGAGATCATTTGTTGCGGTGTTTCTCGCCGCTGTCTTCGTTGTTGGCTGCTCCCAGGATGGAGGACTTACAGGATTAGAAGCAGATGTGGCCGCTGCCTCCGGGTCGTTGACCGCTGCTTCGGCCAGCGATTCACGGCACAATCAAGATGGCATGGCGGAGTACGAGGTGACGATCGTCAACATGTCGCACTCACAGCCCTTCTCGCCCGGCGTGATCGTGACGCACGATGGATCGGCCAGCGTATTCTCGGTTGGTTCGGCTGCTTCAGAGGGCATTCGGGAGATCGCCGAGAATGGTAATCCGGGACCAGCCTTCAACGCCTTGGACGGTGCTGCGGGCGTGTCAGACGTAGTCGCCACGGCGGCTCCCGTGTTCACCAAGAACGGTCCAGGGCCTGACAAGCTTACTACGACAATTACCGCGGGTGAAGGCGCCGAATACCTCTCCGTGGCCGTCATGCTGATTTGCACCAACGACGGCTTCGTCGGGTTGGATAGTGTCGAGCTTCCGAAGGGCTCGAAAACGGCCGTCTATTTCCCAGGGGCATACGATGCCGGTACGGAGGCCAACGATGAGTTGTTCACCAGCATTGTCGATCCGTGCGGCGCTATCGGGCCGGTGTCTGCGCCCGCCGATGGAATGAATAATCGGACTGCCACCGACGACGATATCGAGGCCCATCCCGGGATTTCCGGCGACGGAGATCTCGACGCCAAGGCACACAGCTGGCGGAATAAAGTGGCGCGCGTTACCGTAAAGCGCATCGGATAGGCGCAGTTGGTTGATATGAAGTCGGATTCGTTGACCAGGACGAGGCCGCCGTGGTGGGTGAACCGCGGCGGCCGCTGTTCGTAGGTTACCCGCCGCTGGCCGTACGAAATAAAACCGATGCCAAAGAAGATTCTCGTTGTTGAAGATGACCCCGATATTGCCGGGTTGATCAGTATTCATCTCGGCGATCTCGGATATGACCCTGATGTGGCGGTAACGGGTAGGGCCGCGCTCGCGCGTCTCGAGCAGGATACATATCAGCTTGTTGTTCTCGACATCATGCTGCCCGAGATGGATGGCTTCGAAGTCTGCAAACGAATTCGAGAGACGGATCGCAAAATTCCGATCCTCGTCTTGAGCGCGCGTACAGAGGAAGTCGACAAGGTGCTGGGCCTGGAACTTGGTGCCGACGCCTATATGACGAAGCCCTTCAGCCTACGTGAGCTCGTAGCTCGCATCAAGTCGATCTTTCGGAGGATTGAGGTCGATCAGGAAGAGGCCACGGCGTCGCCCCGCCGCTTTGCATATGGTCGTATCGAGGCCGATGCTGTCCGGCGGACTGTTGCCGTGGATGGTGATGCCGTTGATCTGACAGCGAAGGAATTCGACCTGCTGATTACGTTCATGCAGCATCCCGGCAAAGTGTTTAGCCGCAGCGAATTGCTGGAACTGGTCTGGGGGTACGAGTATGAGGGGTACAGC
>JAHHLP010000391.1 GCA_018679295.1 Rhodothermia bacterium | reverse complement strand
CCTCAGCACCCTCGACGCCAAAGAAGGCAGTTGTTGCACCTGCCGCCACGACGAGGTAATCGAAACCGACCCGTGCACCGTCCTGTAACCAGACCTGCTTTTCATCGGCCCGCACCTTGACCACCTCACCAAGCCTGAACGACACGTTACCCTGCTTCTGGAAGATGCCCCGCACCGCGTGTGCAATCTCCTCAGGCTCGAGTCCGGCCGTGGCCACCTGATACAGCAGCGGCTGAAAGGTGTGAAAGTTGTAGCGGTCGATCAGAAGCACATCGACAGGCGACTTTTTGAGCCCAACTGCCGCGTTCAACCCGCCGAAGCCCGCGCCGACTATTACGACTTGCGGCCTTAGTGACGACGAGGTTGTCATTTTCTCTACCCGCTCTTCGGCGACGGCAGTTTTGGGTTTGGGTCTAGCTTCACGTCTGCGTCGCTACGTCGTGCCGGCGTCGCAGCTCTTCGACAACGTCGCCGAAACCGAGCTCCTCTGACTCCAGCAACACCATCAGGTGATAGATCATATCTGCTGCCTCACTCACCATGCGCTCCCGTTCTCCAGTGGCCGCCTCTATGACCAACTCCACAGCCTCTTCACCTATCTTCTGAGCAATGCGCCTTGGCCCGCTGTCCAGCAGATACTTAGTGTACGATGATTCGCCCGTCCCGGAGTGCCGGCTTCGAATGACATCGGCCAGTTCGTCCAGGAAACCCATTGTTTGTTTGAACGAACGTCCAGTCCCGAAGCACGTGTCGCTGCCGGTGTGACAAACCGGACCGGTCGGCCGCCCCAGAATCAGTAAAGAATCTCCATCGCAATCCTCCTTGACGCTCTCGACACCAATGTAATTGCCACTGGTTTCGCCTTTGGTCCAGAGCCGCTGCTTGCTACGACTAAAGAAAGTCACTTTGCCGCTATTTCGTGTTTCCGCAAGCGCCTCCTCATTCATGTATCCAAGCATCAGGACGGACCCGCTATCCGTGTCCTGAACAATGGCTGGCACAAGTCCGTCTCCTTTCTCAAAGTCAATGCTCATAATCTTACCGGTATGCCACGCTCCCGGAGGAAGCGTTTGAGATCCTTGATTCCGACTTCTCCAAAATGGAAGATACTGGCAGCCAATGCGGCATCTGCCGCTCCCTCTGTGAATGCCTCAACAAAGTGCTCGGGACCACCCGCTCCGCCTGAAGCGATGACTGGAATGGATACAGACGTCGAGATCGCATGCGTAAGTGATAGGGCAAATCCCGACTTCGTCCCGTCATGGTCCATCGACGTAAGGAGGATTTCTCCGGCCCCGCGATCGGCTACCTCGCGCGCCCATTTGACTGCGTCGATGTCAGTCGGTGTTCTTCCGCCGTGAGTATGAACGAACGCTTGGCCGCCTGCCGATCGGCGCGCATCAATCGCGACGACTATGCACTGACTTCCGAACTCCGACGCAAGCGTGTCTACCAGGGAAGCGTCACGAACGGCCGCCGAGTTGACCGAAACCTTGTCCGCCCCGGCGCCCAGCAAGTCGGCCACGTCCTGCTCTGATTGGATACCTCCGCCGACTGTAAACGGAATATCAAGCGTTTCGGCCACGCGTGTGACCAGTTCGAGGAGCGTTGCACGCCCTTCAATGGTGGCTGTAATGTCCAGGAATACGAGCTCGTCGGCTCCCTCGGCGGCGTACCGGGTCGACAGCTCGACCGGATCGCCGGCACTACGCAGATTGACGAAATTTACACCTTTGACCGTCTGCCCATCTTTGACGTCCAGGCATGGTATGATCCGCCGCGTCAACATCTTGGTCCGCCTCCGTCACAGCGCCAGAAAATTCCCCAGAATTCGCCCACCCACCGGCCCGCTTTTCTCCGGGTGAAACTGTACTGCGAAGAAGTTGCCCTTGCAAACGGCAGACGCAAACGGCGTAACGTAATCCGTTTCAGCCGCATCGAGATCGCCTGTTACCGCATAGTAGGAGTGGACGAAGTAGGCAAATGAGCCGTCCGATACCCCATTGAACAGAGGACCCCGTAATTCCGAGATGGCATTCCACCCGATATGCGGCACCTTCAGTTTGGGCTCAAACCTCTTCACCTCATATGGAAACACCCCTAATCCGGCCGTGTCGTTTTCTTCAGACGACTCACACAGTAGCTGCAGTCCAAGACAAATTCCGAGTACAGGTTGTTTAAGATTTGATATAACGTCATCCAGGCCCCGTT
This sequence comes from Rhodothermia bacterium, assembly GCA_018679295.1. Lineage (GTDB taxonomy): Bacteria > Bacteroidota > Rhodothermia > Rhodothermales > JABDKH01 > JAHHLP01. Next base: position 3,861 of record JAHHLP010000391.1, on the reverse strand, counting down.
CTGATAGGTAGCGCATTGCACTGCCGGCCTCTCCAACGCCAGGAAAGATCACCTTGTCGGCACGCTCGAGTTCGTCTGGGTCATCCGTCCACACCGGATCAACACCAAGCCTTTTCATGGCAAACACGACGGACCTCACATTGCCGGCGTTGTATTTGACAATTGCTACCGTCATAAAACGCCCTTCGTGCTGGGAATCAACCCGTCCCCTGCCCTTCTTCGTACAGAAAGCCCGAGGCACCGCCCGAACGCCTTAAAGATAGATTCGATCATGTGATGCTCATTTTCACCCGAGCAGTGGACATTCAGCGTGCTCTGGCTGGCATCGGTGAAGCTCTTGAAGAAGTGCTTGACCATCTCGGTGGGCATGTCACCAATCTTCTCCCGCTTGAACTCTGCCTCCCAAACAAGCCATGGCCGGCCGGAAAGGTCCAGTGCCACTCTAGCCAGCGCTTCGTCCATCGGAAGTACAAACGAATATCTCTCAATTCCGCGTTTGTCGGCGACCGCCTGCCGGAACGCCTCGCCGAGAACTATCGCCACATCTTCGATGGTATGGTGCTCGTCGATGTGCAGGTCTCCTTGCGCCCGAAGGCTTATGTCGATTCTTGAATGACGCGCCACCTGTTCGAGCATGTGATCGAAGAAGCCGACACCCGTCTCCACTTCACTGAGCCCTCGGCCGTCGAGATTCACAGTAATCTCTATCGATGTTTCCGAGGTCTTCCTCCGAACCGTAGCGACGCGATCGGGAAGCTCGAACCGCTCCAAAGCTCGCGCCCAGCCATCCGCAACCGGATCGATAACGACGGGTTGTCCGTCGTACTGTTCGAGTTCTGGCGACAACTCCGGCCCGGCAAAGACGAAAGCGTTCGCGGCTTTCCCGTCGCGAACAGTATCCAACAGCTTCTCGGGCGAATACGTTGTATGAAACTCTACGCCTTCTCGCGCAAGCAACCGTAACAGGTCGTCGGCCTCTTCTACGGCACGTTGGTCCGCAACAAGCACGATCTCGGTCTGACCTGCCAGAGCCGCCAGCGAGGCAATCGATCCGCGCCGAAACGCCTGGGCCAAATCATCGTCCGCCTCCGGCACCCGAAACGCGTTTATGTCGACATATACCTTCGGCTGCATTACGGCATATCCTCAATCCGTATGGCCACAGCCCGTGCGTGCCCATCCAGGCCCTCGGCCAAGGCCATGTGCTGAACCGTTGGGCCGATGCGTTCCAGGCCGGAAGCCGTCAACCGTTGAAACGTGATCTTCTTTACGAAGGAATCAACGGAGACACCGGAATAGGCCCGAGCAAATCCATTTGTCGGAAGCGTATGATTTGTCCCAGTCGCATAATCCCCCGCCGCCTCGGGTGACATTGCCCCGACGAAGACAGACCCAGCATTCACCACCTGTTCGGCAAGCTCGTCCGCGTCTCGGTTAGCGATAATGAGATGTTCGGGAGCGTAGTGATTGACGAGTGCAACGGCATCATGGGTTCCCCGAACGACCACTGCGCTGCTGTGGCGAAGCGCCTCAACGGCAATTTCCTTCCTAGGCAAGGCTTGCACCTGGGTATCGATTTCCTTAATGACGGCACGAACGTGATCCTCATCGTCTGACACTAGAAGTATGTGGCTGTCGGTGCCGTGCTCCGCCTGCGAGAGGACATCGGCCGCGGTGTACCGCGCGTCACAAGACTTGTCTGCAATGATGGCAACCTCTGTGGGTCCTGCCGGCATGTCGATCGCAGTACCGTTCATCGCAGCCAGCTGTTTGGCGGCCGTAACGTACTGATTGCCAGGCCCGAAAATCTTGTCGACTTTCTGAATTGACTCGGTTCCAAACGTCAGAGCCGCAATCGCTTGTGCACCTCCTATCCGGTATACCTCCGAGATACCTGAAACGCGGGCGGCGTACAGGACCGCCGGATGGACCCTTCCATCAGCTCGCGGCGGCGTGGTCATCACGGTCCGTGGACAGCCGGCGATCACCGCCGGAATACCAAGCATGAGAACAGACGAAAAAAGCGGCGCGGTTCCACCGGGGATGTACAAGCCAACCGACTGAATGGGGACACTTCGACGCCAGCACCGAATGCCAGGCATGGTCTCCACGACCTTCTCAGCCTCGACGAGCTCTGAGTGAAACCGCCGGATATTGGTTGCCGCTACATCGATAGACTCCTTGAGTGCTTCGGACACTTCGCTGGATGCTCGCGCGAGTTGCTCCTCGGACACTGCGATTGAGTCTATCTCCACTCCGTCGAAGCGCTTCGTGAATTCTCGAACAGCATCATCACCTTCCCGCCGCACCGTCTCAAAAATAGGTTCGACCTCGTCTTGCAGATCGTGCAGCGGGCGCGCCGGGCGGGCCACTATTTCAGACCACTCCGACTGGTCGGGGTACTTGTACAGCTTCATAGGACCATCTTCTCAACCGGTAATACCAGCACACCCTGTGCACCGGCATCCCTGAGTTTGTCGATGATGACCCAGAACTCATCTTCCTGAACTACTGAGTGCACGGAGCTCCAACCATCGATCGCGAGAGGCATTACGGTCGGACTCTTCATCCCCGGCAGGATCCTGGACACGGTTTCAATGGATTCATTCGGCACGTTGAGCAGAATGTACTTGTAGCTTCTCGCGCGCCCTACCGACTTGATACGAAATCGAAGCTGGTCGACGAGCGACTGCGTCTCCTCAGATAGACCGGGACGAGCAACAAGGACGGCCTGCGACTCGAGAATTGTCTCCACCTCTTTGAGGCCGTTGCTTAGCAGCGTGCTGCCCGTACTCACCAGGTCGCATACCGCGTCGGCGAGGCCGATACTGGGAGCGAGTTCCGCCGACCCGCTTATCACGTGGATCTCCGCCTTTACGCCCTTTGAGTCGAGATATTCCGTTAAGAGCGACGGATACGAGGTGGCGACGTCCAGACCCTCAAGGTCAGATAACGAAGAGTACTCGAAACCGCGAGGCACGGCGATAGAAAGTCGGCAGCGGCCAAACCCCAAGCGTTCCAGCGTTTCTATCGAAGCTTTCTTTTCACGGACAACGTTCTCGCCGACGATTCCCAAGTCCGCCACTCCGTCTGCCACATAGCCCGGGATGTCGTCGTCACGCAGAAAGAAGATTTCTAGCGGAAAGTTGAGGGCCGTACACTTCAGCTTCGCATTGTGGTGATTGAAGTGAATACCGCATTCCTCAATGAGGCGCGCTGAGGAATCACTCAGTCTTCCTGACTTTTGTAGGGCCAACCTCAGGGTTGATTTCATCCTGTCGTACGACCTGCGGTTAAAGACAAGCTTGAATAGCGGGCGAAGTGAAGTTGTTTCGGTGACCCGGTCCAGATGAAAACAACCGAGACACAAAAGAGACAAGATCGAGTCCGCGCCGCGATGGCGCTTACGGCATCACTCTTTTTCCAACACGGCTGTCACCTGATACCCTTCCTCCGCGACGGACCGCTCAACTTCAGTCCTGTTAACCCGGGATGGGTCAATGGCGACTTCGGCGCTCCCGATCTGTACGTCCGTGACCACCACTCCTTCGAGGCCCTCCAAAGCCGTTCGGACTGCGTGCACGCAGTGCTGGCAGCTCATTCCGTCTATCTCGAGTTTCATCTTTCCCTCCATGTACAGGGTTACCTAAATCGTTTGAGTCGCAAGCTGTTGGTCACCACTGATACGCTCGACATGGCCATAGCGGCCGACGCGAAGATGGGACTAAGGAGAATTCCCCAAACGGGGTAGAGAACACCTGCCGCTACCGGGATGAGAACCACGTTATAAATGAATGCGAAGAACAGGTTTTGCTTAATGACCCGAAGTCCGGCTCGCGAAATTCGAATGCCATCCGAGAC
>JAHHLP010000226.1 GCA_018679295.1 Rhodothermia bacterium | reverse complement strand
CTGGAGGGGTACTGGTCGGAGCAAATTGATCCGGGTTCCGACATTTGGAACGTTCACGCAGTTCGTCTCCGACCTATCGACCCAGATGGTGAGGCCGCAGCCCGGATTGCGCTGAGTCCGCCCCAGGAAAGACGAAAGTGGATCGACTACGCGGCACTTGGAACTGCAGCGGTGGCAGGCGTCGTAGCGGTCCACTACAAGTTTAAGGCGGATCGACGTTATGATCGCTACCGTGAATCCGGAGACCCGACGATCCGTACCGACGTAAAACGGTACGACGTTTACTCCGGGGTGGCGCTGGGAGTGATGCAGGCGGGCTTGGGGCTATTCACGATTCGCTTGGTTCTTCGCTAGAACCTGCTGCGCCACAAGCCGTTTCGATGTACCCACAGGACAGCTAAAACAAGTCTCCGCTGTGAGCGTTTATTTGTGGGCACGAACGGGTTGCATCCTGTCATTGAGCATTCACGTCATGTTGGTAGATCGTATTCAATCAGACCTAAAGCAGGCGATGCGCGATCGCGATTCAGCCCGAATCCGGACGCTCCGTTCCATACGTGCCGCGATTCAGCAGAAAGAGATCGAGAATCGGACGGCCGACGCCGGGATTTCGGACGAGGATGCAATCGCGCTGCTGCAGAAGCAGGCAAAACAGAGGCGCGACTCCATAGATCAGTTTGAGGCGGCCGACCGCGATGACCTCGTGGCGACCGAGAAGGAAGAACTCGAGATCATCGAAGACTACCTCCCAAAACAGCTCAATGACGACGAAATTCGGGCCATTGTGAAGCAGATTGTTCAGGAAGTCGGAGCAGTGTCGATTTCTGATATGGGAAAGGTGATGGGGCCCGCGATGGGGCGTCTTCGTGGGAAGGCTGACGGCCGGCGCGTGAACGAGATCGTTCGCGAATTGCTCGTATGAAACAATTGATTAATCGCTCTCGGTAATGAACGCTCTCGATATATTCATTCTCCTTGCCTTGGCGGCCGGCGTCGTCCACGGTTTCACTACCGGCGTCATTCGTCAAGTCAGCAGTCTGGTGAGCCTTGTTCTCGGCTTCCTGGTAGCGCTGCAGCTCATGGATCCTGTCGGTTCTTTGCTGGCTGACTTCATGGGCGTGTCGGCGAAAACGGCTCCCGTGATCGGATTCATTGCGGTCTTTCTCGTGTTTCATCTGGCCGTGATCCTGCTCGTCAAGTTTTTCGAGACCGTGTTGGAGATTCTAAAGCTGACAACGGCCAATCGTGTTCTGGGCTCGCTGGCAGGCGCCTTCAAGGCTGGACTGGTGCTCGGGATCGTGTTTCTCGCGCTGGGATATGCCGGTATTCCAGACGGCCTAACTCGCTCGGAGTCGGTTCTTTACGACCCCGTGGCTGCTTCAGTACCGGCTACCTGGAACGTCGTTCGAACCGTTTTCCCGCAGGTCGAGGAGCTGTCGGAGAAATTCAGCAAGGAGGTTGAGGAGCAGGTTGAGCAGGCCGCCGAGACGGAGTCGAAACAGGCGGCCGAGCAGCTTCTCGACAGCGCTGCGGACGGCGTGAAAAAGGCCATCGAGAGCAATTAGCTCTAGTCTGGACACACCGTCCGACTTGGGACCTTTGACCGGAGTGGCGGCCAATCGGGACGCGCGAACTGCTAGGGTCCAACGCCAGTAACCAGAGCGATCTCGCGACGCCTTGCTTGTCTCATGACCCACAGCCCGCTGATCACAATCGCACCGCCCGCGATCTGGCCCCACGTCACAACCTCGCCGAGAAGGTAGTAGCCGGCGACAAGCGCAACCACAGGAACCATGTTGCCGAAGGCTGCCGTGTGCGAGGAGCCGAGCTGGCGAACTGCGATGTTCCAAGTGATGACCGCGGCGCCCGTCGAAAGCGCACCCGAGAATACGATCGCAAGCCAGATCCATCCGGAAACGTCCTGCCAGGCAACCGCCGGAAAGTAGGGGACACTGATCACGTACAGGATTGGAAGCGCCGGCAGCAGTCCGAGGAATGCTAGTCCTGAGGGCGACACGTGTTTGAGAAGGGGTTTGCTCAGAGCTGTGTACACCCCCCAACAGATGGACGCAGCCAGGATCATGATATTCCCGAAGAACTCGGTCGACCCGAAGGACACCGACTTTGTACCGGCCAACACAATAACCGACGTCCCCACCAGCGTCGTGGCAAGCCCCAACCATGCGCCAACCGCGATTCGCTCGATGCCGAGAATCCTACCCGTTACGGCAGTCCAGATTGGCGCACTTGCCATGATTAGCGCCGCTGTGCCTGCTGCCGTGTTGTCAACGCCTATGATGAAACACAGCTGATACACGACGAAACCGAACAGGCCCAGTCCGACAATCTTTAGGGCGTGACCACGATATGGGTCAAAGACGGACTTGTTTGCCGCCCGCTGTCGACTAACATGAACCGCCGCAAGAACGGTGACGGACACTGTGAAGCGAAGAGCGTTGACGACGTGCGGATGCATGACGTTCAGCGCAGCCTTGATGACCGGGAAATTCAGTCCCCAGACGGCGACGGTCGCGATCAGGATGATCTCGAATTTCCACTTCTTCCACATTGACGTAAAAGATTAAGTGATGGCGCGAGCAATATAGACCGCAGTCCTGTACATTCGACCAGCCGTTAGTTAACTTTGACGCCGGTATCTCAAACGGTTGGACCTTATGGCCAGCGACATCAAGAAGCTGTACTACTCGATCGGCGAAGTCGCTGATATGTTGGAGGTCGAGGCCCACGTTTTACGGTATTGGGAGACCGAGTTTCGTCAGCTCAAGCCCCGCAAGAACAGAGCAGGGAGGAGGACCTACCGGCAGGCCGACATCGACCTTCTCCTCGTGATCAAGCGGCTCCTGAAAGGAGACAAGTACACCATTGAAGGGGCTCGCCAGGTACTCGATCGTACAGAGCGTGAAGAGCTCCTTGCCCCCACGGCTAAAGAGGAACTTTTGGAGTTGCGTGGATTTCTAGAACGCCTGCTCGACGATATTTGACGGCAGGCTTTACATCGGGACGTGGCGCAGTCCGGTAGCGCACTTGCATGGGGTGCAAGGGGTCGTGGGTTCAAATCCCGCCGTCCCGACTGGCAGAAGGATCGAGCTTGGCAGAACATGCCCGAGGTCTCGTTCAACGTGGACTACTGGCGGGATTCACGAGCGTTCGCGCGGCAATTCGCTAGATCGCGACGATAATGCGAGTAACATCCCGCCGTCCCGACTGGCAGAAGGATCGAGCTTGGCAGAACATGCCCGAGGTCTCGTTCAACGTGGACTACTGGCGGGATTCACG
>JAHHLP010000236.1 GCA_018679295.1 Rhodothermia bacterium | reverse complement strand
AATCCTACCTCAAGCCGGGAGCGCCACTGGTCGTAAAGATCGTCAAGGAGCCGATTTCAAATAAGGGGAGCCGGGTCTCAACGGATATCTCGCTGGCGGGTCGTTTTCTCGTTCTGGTACCGCTCGCGGACTACGTGGCCGTCTCACGAAGGATCTTCTCATACAAGGAACGGCGGCGGCTTCGCATCCTCGCGAAGAGCCTGCTGCCGAAGGGCTTCGGGCTGATTGTACGAACGGTAGCAGACGGCAAGAACGCGAAGGTATTGGACACCGATCTGCGGCTGCTGGTCGACAAGTGGCGCAAGATCGAAAAGAAGCTGCAGGAGAATCCCAAGGCGCCGCTCGTTCTGCACGAGGACGTAAGCATGGTCTCCTCCATCATTCGCGACCTGTTCTCAGAGGAGTACGAGAAGATCATCATTGATAACCAGCGGCTTCATCGCAACGTCAAGAGCTACGTGAATGCGGTAGCACCGCACATCGTGCCCCGAATCAAGCTCCACCGGTCCGACAAGCACGTCTTCGCGGCAACCGGAATTGACAAGTCGGTCGCCCAGGCGTTTGAGTCGCGCGTCAACCTGCCCAGCGGGGGATACCTGATTATTGAGCATACCGAGGCGATGCATGTGGTCGATGTCAACTCGGGCCGGGCTGGAAAGGGATTAAGCCAGGAGGAAAACTCCCTGAAGGTCAACATCGAGTCGGCGCGGCAGATCGCGAAGCAGCTGCGGCTTCGGGACCTCGGCGGAATCATCGTGGTCGACTTTATCGACCTTCGCGACGATCGTAATCGCAAGAAGGTGTACGACGAACTCAAAAAGGAATTCAGAAAGGATCGCGCCGTGACCAAGATCCTGCCAATGAGCGACTTCGGCGTCGTTCAGATAACCCGGCAGAGGCTCCGACCGAGCGTCACAACGCAAGCGGATGCACCCCAGGCTTTGGTTTCGAGCAACGGCACGGAGCCGGAAAAGGAGAAGGCAGTCCAGGTCGAAAAGGAACCGCCAAGTCAGCCGAGAGAACCGATCAGCGTCGCTCCGGAGAAACTGACCGACCAGATCGAGAAGCGAATCCAGCGGCTCAAGAAGGACGGGCGCAAGGGCACGCTGGTCTTGAAGGTACATCCGTTCACTGGAGCTTTTCTCACGAGAAATGTACCCAGCCTGGTTACCCGGTGGTCGCTCAAATTTCGACTTCGGCTGCGGCTCGAAACTGACGAAGCGATCGGTCCATCGCACTTCAAATTCTTTGACGCAAAGACTGGCAAGGAGATTGCGCCGGAGCGCGACAAACAGAAGCAAAAGCAGCGTGGCTCGTCACGTAGAGGATCCGGGCAGCGCGGAAAGCAGAAACAGCCCTCTGAAAAGTCCTGATTTGCTGATTTGCTTACCGAGGCCAGAGGACGAGCATGAAGACTGATCAGATCCTTCGAGAACTGGAGGATGTTGCGCGGCAGCTTGGCGTCGAAGTCAGGACGGAGCGCGGTCGATTTCGTGGCGGCCTGTGCTGGATCGACGATGAACAGGTGATTGTCCTCAACAAGCGGCAGCCACTTGAATCACGGCTCGCCATACTCGCAGAAAGCCTGAAGGCCCTTCCTGTCGACCGGGTGTACATCCGGCCCGCCGTCCGGGAGATTCTTGAGTCCTCCTGGGACAGCAGATCCGACCTGGATGTCGACCCCACCGAGGACACATAGCCTGCCGAGATGAGAGTTACGCTCCTCGGAACCGGTACGTCTACAGGAATTCCCGTCATCGGCTGTACGTGCCGGGTATGCACGTCCACAGATAGCAGGGATCGACGGTTGCGATGCTCCGCATTCGTCGAGGTCGACGGTGTCAACCTGGTCATCGATACCGGTCCGGACTTTCGGCAGCAGGCCCTCGCGAACAATATCGGCCGGGTCGACGCAGTGCTGTTCACGCATCATCACTTCGATCATGTCGTGGGCCTCGACGACCTGCGTCCCTTCTGCTTTGACACGAACGAGCCCATCTCCTGCTACGCGCGGGAAAACACCGTCGCGGTCCTCGACCGCATGTTTCCATACATCTTCCGGGACGGTTCGTATCCGGGCGTTCCAAACCTGGAATTGCGCACCGTGTCTGAGCCCTTCTTCGTACACAGCCGGTACGACCCGGAGCACGTCGTTGAGGTGGTGCCCATACCTGTCGACCACGGCGACCTGCCCATGTTCGGATATCGCATCGGTAATTTCGCGTACTTGACCGACACGAACCACGTCCCCGATGACAGCCTTAACCGACTGGGCGGTCTTGATGTCCTGGTGCTAGACGCTCTTCGCGACCGACCCCACCCCACGCACTATACGATCGACGAGGCCGTCGAGGTGGCGGCGAGGATCGGCGCAGCCGAAACATGGCTTGTGCACATGACGCACAGCGTGCTTCATGAGGAGACGGATGCCCGGTTGCCCGAGGGAGTTCACCTCGCGTATGATTCGTTGGTGCTGGACGTGGCACCGTCATCGTAGCTACGAGAGATACTCTTTTCATAACTTCTCGCAGCATCCCCTTTCGCTAGCCACCGGGCGCCCAATGAAGATTGCTGTCATCAACGGCCCGAACCTGAACCTGCTCGGACGTCGGGAGCCCGGTGTTTATGGGTCCGCATCGCTCGACGAACTGTCGAAGGCCCTGCGCGATGAGTTTGCAGACGTCGCGTTCTCGTTCTTCCAGAGCAACGTGGAGGGAGAGCTAATCGACGAACTTCAGCGCGCAGATAGGGACGGCGCGGCAGGCATCGTCTTCAACCCCGGTGGCTACACGCATACCTCAGTGGCTCTTCGCGATGCGGTAGCCGCCATTTCGGTACCCGTGATCGAAGTGCACATCTCCAATGTGGCCGCTCGCGAACCCTTCCGTCACGTGTCCATGATTGCTCCTGAATGCGCCGGTCAGATCGCCGGCTTCGGAGTCGACGGCTACGCGCTCGCGGTCACTGCACTATTGCGGCGAGTCTCGCGATGAACGGCCTCGCAGCACCGTCACCGGTTTCGCGCAGCGAAGGCCAACCTGCGAACGTACGATGAGCTTTCGGTCCAGAGTCACGAAGCTCGCCTCAGAGACAGCCGTTTACGGCGTCTCCTCGGTCGTAGGGCGGCTGATTACGTTCCTGCTCGTGCCGTTCTACACGCAGTTCTTCGCGCCCGACGTGTACGGAGTCGTCATCCTCCTCTACACGGCGTTCGTCTTTCTAAACATCCTCTATACGTACGGGATGGAATCGGCGTATCTGAAGTACGCTTCGGGATCGGAAGGACGAGACCGGAAGGAAGACGTTTTCAGCATCGCGATCTGGTCGCTGCTGGCCACATCCGTTTCGATCTCGGTGATCATCCTGCTGCTGCGCGGCCCGATGCTGGAGGTTATCGGGGTCGACACTCGATGGATTCATCTGCTCTACTACGCGGTGGCGATTCTCACGCTGGATACGCTGGCGGTGGTACCGTTCGCCGAACTTCGTCTCGCCAACCGGCCGGTCACGTTTGCGGGCATCAAGATCGCCAACATCCTCACGAACGTGGGCCTCAACGTCTTCCTGATTGTGGGTCTTCGCTGGGGTATCGAGTCGATCTTCATCGCCAATCTGGCGTCTTCGGCGCTCTCGCTCGTCTTGCTGGCGCCGCTCCTGCTTAAAAACCTGCGCCTCCGTTTTGGCTCGGCCTTCTGGGGCGAGATGATGCGATTCGGGCTCCCGTTTTTGCCGGGCGGCCTCGGGTACGCATTGACCGACAGGGTTAACCTCTTCTTCCTGGCTCAGATGGATCGCGAGAACGTTATAAGACTCTACGGTGACAGCATCGACGTGTCCGCGCTTGCGGCGCGCGCGCAGGAGGCGGCGACGGCCGTCGGCCAGGCAGCCGGCAGTGCGGCAACCGACGCCGTCTTCGGTCAATATGTAGCCGGGGTCTTCGGAACTGTGTGGAAGCTCGGCATCTTCATGATGCTGCTGGTGCAGATGTTCCGGTTTGCCTGGCAGCCGTTCTTCCTGCAGCATGCGGATGATGAGGACGCCAAGCCATTGTTCAGCCGAGTGTTCACGTTGTTCACCGCCACGTCCCTGTTCGTTCTTCTGGCGGTGTCATTGTTTGCCGAAGAGCTGGTAGCTATCCCTCTCCCCGGAGGCCGGACACTCATCGAAGGGTCATATTGGCTCGGCCTCTCGATCGTGCCGATCGCGCTCCTGGCGTACTTCTTTCAGGGGTGGTACTACAACTTCTCCGCAGGGGCATACATCCGAAAGAAGACGATCTACTTCGTGCATTGCACGCTCGCTGGCGGACTGGTTGCGGTCGTCCTGAATGCGCTCTTCGTTCCGGCATACGGGATGTTGGCGGCCGCGTGGGCGACCGCTGCCGCCTACGGTGTCATGGCATTGATGCTGGGCGTCATCATGTACCGATTCTACCCGATGCCTTATGAGTGGGGACGGGTTACGACGCTCCTCGCGCTTGCGGGATCTCTTTTCGCAATATGGTACCTGGTCGAGGGTGCCGACAATCTGGCGGCGGAATTCGGGCTGCTCGCAGCCTACGTTGCGGGTCTGTTCGGCGCGAGGGTCATCAGGGTGGGCGCGGTCCGATCGCTCCTGTCCCGAAGTCCCTAGCATGGCTGTAGGGTCAGAGATCGAGCCTCTCCCAACTCGTCACCTGTAGGTGGGCACGGTGAGTCCCCTGCCAGAGATCCTTATAGGGAACGCCGGACACCCGGAATCGGGCCGGCGCCTGCCGCCGCATTGAGCTCGCCGCTTCCTCACTCTCTAGCGATAAAACGTATGAGTTTCGATCACCCGTCACTAACACGATGCCTGTAAACGGTTCATTACCACGGACTGAGACCATCCCCTCAATCACTATTTCGCTATCGGCAGCAACTTCAGCGTTGCGAGTTGTCGTGCAGGCCATCAGAAACGCACTGGATCCCAGAAACACCAACGCAGTGAGTTGACGCAATGTGGGGCGAACAAATGACATTGCCGACAGTCTCATAATTCTATTTCTTGAAATGGGTGATGCACGTCTCGGTGGCCTGAGTCGGCCGGCTGGTGGTTCACGAAGAAAGTAGAGTCGTG
>JAHHLP010000290.1 GCA_018679295.1 Rhodothermia bacterium | reverse complement strand
CTGAATTGGCATCGTCGGCATCGATCAGGAAATGAAAACCGATATCGCCATCAGTGGCATTGATTTCGATGAGAACCTTGCATTCACCAATATCGCCGTCCGATTCCGGACATGGCTCCTGCGCGAGCGCCTGGCACAATCCTGTGTAGGCCAGGGCGATAAATGCAAGACGAAACGCTCCTTGTAATGAAACGCTAATCTTCTTCATTGATTGAATCTCCCTCTGACTTGTGAATCGTTCCTCAGTGTTGGTGAAACAGTCCGAATCACCATCCACTCATCTATTTAGACGCGGTCAGAACGAAAAATCGGTCGCCAGCGCCCGTGCTGGCAGCCCGGCGATCTTGGAGCCCTTCGTCGCGTCGCAGAAGGCGTGGCGGAGGAAGCGAGGACCCGTGGCTTTGCGTCCCTGACTTTGATCAGGTTTGCCTTTGTCTGCACACAGTTTCAAGGAAGGTCCAGAATCCGGTCAATTCTGGGATGTACCTAGATTAGCGGCGGTCTAGGCGCGGCTGAACGACCGTCCGCTTCATGCCAAACCGCGCCCGATTTCCGCAGTGCAGCGAAGAGTCTCCCGTCAGCCCGCAAGGAGACGGCCGCAGGGGACCCGGTCGAGAACCCGCTGCGACCGACCGCCGTCGCGAGCCGTTCGCGAGAGCTTGTAGCCGCCTTCTCATCGCCACGCGACACCGGGTCGCGCGGCGAGCATCAGGGCTCGAAGTACCCGTCGTTGAGCGTCTTAAGAAACGCCACAATGGCGTCTTCTGCTTCCTGGTCCAGTTCGAGATTTCCGAGCGGCACGCCTTCGAGGATGTCGCTGTTGACGTTGCGATCCACCTCCGGAGGCGGCCAACCCTCTTCGGGGACGTCGCGGGTATTATAGAAATGAACGACCTCCTCGAGCGTCTTGAACACGCCATTGTGCATGTAGGCCTTGGGGAATCCCGGGCCGCGACGCTGATCGACATTTCTCACGGTCGGCACTTTCATCTTGCCGTCGTTGGCGTACGCCATGTCCGCCCATTCGGGACGCGTGCGAAGAAAATCGCCCAGTCCGAAATCGACGAAGTCGTCTCCGAGCGGATTGATTGCACTGCCGTCGTCGAGAAACTCCTCATCCATCCGGTAGAACGGATTCTCCGGGTTACGCGGCACGCCGATGTTCTCGAACGTGAAGTCGGTGAACAGCGGCGCAACGCCACCGGGCCCGGGAATATGGCTGACGTGACACGCTGAGCAGTACTCGCCAAACTCGATCAGGCCGTCGAACTCCTGCGCAGACAGCACGTCCATCGGGTCAAGCACCGCCTGATCGCCCTCGGCGAGGCCACAGTCGGCCGGGTCGTTTCCGGCCCCCAGGCACAGCGCCCAGTAGGCATCAAACTTCGAGCTAAACGGGCTGACCTCCGGGGAAGCCTCGTAGGCAGCAATCGACAGTCCGATCCGGTCGTAAGTGGCCTCGTAGCCTTCGTCACTGCAGTCGAGCGAGTCCGGTCCCCAGACCTCCTCGTACAGCTCGGCATACCGCGCCCTCTCGACTCGCCTGCAGACGGCCACCTTGCTGGGCATATTCTGCTCCACTGGCGCGAGAAACGGACCCAGCGCCTGGTCGGCCGCCGGATTGCCCAGCCGCTCGCCCGTGGCGCGCCCGTCCCAGAAGTTGCCTCCGACGAACTCTGTGCCGTCGAAGTGAAAGACCGGGGCGAATGTGGCGTAGGCGTTAGTGGGCGGCTTGCGATTGCCGAAACGCTGCGGGTCGGCCCCGCGATATACGGCACCATGCAGGTTCACGCCGGGAATACCACCCGTCCAGCCGGCGGCCGGAAGATGGCAGCTCGCACAGGACTGCGACCGCGCCGGTTGCGATATCTTGTCGAAAAACAGCTCCTTGCCGAGCTGCTGCTCCGGTGTCAGATCTGAAGCTGTGGCCGCTTCCGTGCCAAATACGGCTAGCAGGGTCAATGCAACTGCGCCGGTTACGACAGACCATGAAATTGAAGTTCTCATCGCCCCCCCTTTTTTGATTGTCATGCACCTACTATATCGGTAGTCCACCGTCAGTGTTGCTGCAATAAGGAATTGTCCGTATCCAGCGTGCGCGGGATCTCGAGGCAGTGTGTGGAATTGCAAATGCCGAGCGTCTTCAATCCGGACGGACCGGTAGACAAGGTCATCGTCCCTATGAGTCCCACTGCCCAGTTTCGATCGATAGACTTCTGAAACGAACAGCAGATTGCAACAAGTCCGCTGAGTAAGCCGCCAGCTCATCCGGCCGGCCGGGGCCGGACGTCTTGTGTTTCCCTAGAACGTTAACCTGACCGCCAACAACCAACTTAGGAAATAGGTGCCTCTTGAGAATTGGCGAGCGACCGCAAAGGGTCGCACCCTGCCTCTTTGCCGCAGCGCAGCGAAGGGTCTCAATTCAGACCGCAAGGAGACGACCGCCGGTGACTCCGGCGAGAAGCCACCACGAAAGACTGATCTGTTAGGAGACGGCGACAGAGGATC
>JAHHLP010000313.1 GCA_018679295.1 Rhodothermia bacterium | reverse complement strand
AGCATTTCCTGATCGACCTTGCGGCCGGCTTTCGCTGCCGCTTCCAGAGCCGAGTTCGCCGCCGCCGACTGAAGCACGGGGGCCCAGCCGGCCTGATTCCAGCTTCCATCGCGCTGCTGCGACACCTCCAGCTTCTTGACGCACTTGTCCAGCGCCGATTCCACACGAGCCTTCAATCGCCGGTCATTCTCGATCGTTGGCAGAGCTCTCGCGAGAAACTGCGCCACCATCGACACATCGATGTTTTGACCCAGCTTGGCCTGCGGCTGTGTACCGCCAACTGTCGTCAGCTGACCCGTGTTGGGATCGCTGGATTCGACCAAGCCAAGGAGATAATCGAGCGCCCTGCTAACATTGGTATGATGCGGGCCGGACGTCAGCGTACTGCCTGAGCGCATGAGCGCCATAGCTGCAAATGCCGTAGTTGCCGGATCGATCTGGACGGCGTGGGGGTCGCGAACATGCTGTGCGCTGTGCTGCCCAGACCCCCATCCGCCATTCTCGAACTGGGCATCTGCCAACCAATCCAATCCGCGCACTACGTAGTTGGGCAAAGGTCGAATCTCGTCGGTGACCTCATGAGTCGCACTCGCCCCTGTCCCGCCTCCGGTGATGCGCGATCCTGCCCCGACCGTCAATAGCCCCAGCACCACGAGACCGAACCAATGCCCCGGCCTCACAAGTTTTGTTGATTTCATGGTCCATCCTCAGGTGATGTATGAGAAAATCAGGATGTGACCTCCGATAAGTAATGGCGACGCACTAATCGATTTGCAGCGAGACGCAGGTCGCGATCGCTGATTCTTGCAGCCGCCGCTGCAGATGTGTGGTGTGCGCGGTATTAACGGGATCGACGCAGGGATTATTGTGCGCGCCCGCTCACTTCACCGTCATAGACTGAAAGCGCTGGAGGGAGCTTCGACGCCGAAAAGGACTAAAGCGCAAAGGCCGCGGCCGCTGTCCAACCCTTTAGTTCAGGAGCGCCGACTGCTTCAGATCGGAGACAAACTGGTCGACGAGCCCCGCTCCCGCGTCGAGAATCTGCGGCGTTTCGCTCCTACTAACAAGCCCAACCAAACCGCTCTCCCACGTCACGGCCATCATCCTTTTCCCCTTGTCGACCTGCACCATTTGCACAAACGACCCCTCTATCGAGAAAGGAATCAGGTTGTCGCCCACGCCCATCGCGTTGACATGGATGTATAGGTGCGGGTCGCGAGTCGGATCAAGATCCGCAGTGGGCACAATTCCTGCACGCTCGCGGAGCCGTTGACCGAGTCGTTGGCGCCACTTCGAGTTGACCAGCCCGTCAAAATCTTCCGGCAGGTTGGACTCGATGTCGACCACCAGCCCGAAGTTATTGTGTCCCGTCAGGCTCCGAATCTCGTCTTCCAGGTCCATTTGCGCCGATGCAGTCTCGACGGCGAAGATGCTCGTGCAGACGACCGACAACGCGATGATCCCCGTCAACAATGCATAGGATGCCGTCTGCTTCACAAGACTACCAGGTCGTTGATTCATCACGGACTATCAGAAACGTTGATAGACGGAGACACGCCAAACGAGGCTCTCCTGATGGAAAACGCGACCGAAGCCGCGCTCCGAAAGCAGCGCCTCGACCCGTCGCGGCGAGTGCAGGAAAGCCCGGAATGAAGCTCGACGAATCTCTTGAACGAAGTTGATTAACGCGAAGCCGACCCGCGTCCACCACTCCTCCCTGGGAAACACGACCCCATACAATCGGTCCGCCTTAGCAGCGGAGGCTTTGACGAGCGCATCAACGTCGTCATAACAGCAAATGACACGATCAAGTGTAACGATGTGCGACGCTTCGAGTTGTGGCGCGACCTCTACGAAGTCGCCGTAATGATAAACGGCCCGAGGCAGGTAACCTCGCGCTTCGGCCTCCTCCCTTGCGCGCGCCTGGTATTCCGAGGACGCGTCGACATTAGTCACCGAAAGAACTCCTCGTCCCGCGAGTTCATGCTGTATCTCGCCGACACCCCCACCGATGTCCAGTAGTGTGCGCCCGTCAACGCCGAGACCCACCAACGCATCGACAAGCCACCGTGTCGTTCGCTTGGGACCGCTTCGTCTGAACTTCTTCAACTGTCGTTTGGCAACAGCGGCACCAAACTCTTCTTCAACACCTTCACACTGACAGCATGACATCGTCTTGGCCAAGAAAGTCCCTGGATGGAAGTCATTTAAAGTGGCCCATATCGAAATGAATGCACCACTCGATTCGATGCACTTTCATACGCCGCAACGCACTGAGGGATGCACAGTTGGGTGGGATCATCACGCTGGCCACGTTTGGTCACGCCCTGCGGATCGTGCGGTACCGGGCTTGCGGGATTCCACGAGATGGGGTTTCTTGGCGGCGGAACATGCTGCTTGTTGGATGTCGGGAGTCTACGGGTGGGATCGTAAAGGGTCTCAACTGCCTGGTCGATACGTCGAAGATGGGACGTCCACCGCTACCCTCAAACCGCACTATAAGACCCCAGCGCCAAGATGAGCCGACCTCTCCGAGTCATCTGTCTACTTCTCGCCGCAGTGGCAGTTGCCCTGATTCCTTCCACAGCCGTCGCCCAAGACGGCGGAGGCTCCACCCCCATCGTCTCTGAATCGGCCGGCCCCGTGTGCGTGCTGCCGGTCGAGCCCGTCGACCGCAACCTCCGACTGGTGCCAGATCCAATGGTAGCCAAGAGCGCCGCCGCCTCAACGATCTCCGTGACCTATATCGACGACGATGGGTTGGATCCGTGGCCGCAGGCGGCGAAAGATGCCTTTGGCTTTGCCAAGGGAATCTGGGAGCAGACCGTTACGTCATCCGTCACCATCGACGTAGAGGCACATTGGGCGGACCTCGGTGGATGCACCGGCGGATCCATCGGTCTCGGCAGCGCCGGCGCCAACAGGAGATGGCGCGGGGGACCGCCCCTAGCGGCGGACACCTGGTACGTTGACGCCCTTGCAGACGCACTAATCGGCTCAGATGTCTGTGGGCTGGTCAATCCGTCCTGCACAGGAGATCCCGACATCGTTGCCAACTTCAACAAGGCGTGCGATGACCCCGGTTCGTCCGTGACGTGGTATTTTGGAACGGACGGAAACACACCGTCGGGGCAAACGGACTTTGTCAGCGTGGTTCTGCACGAGCTGGGCCACGGCCTCGGTTTCTCCGGAGCGGGTAACGTGAGCGCAGGCAGCGGCACCATTCGTACCGGCGGCCCTGCCGACCCCACGATCTACGACCGCTCCACCGAGGACGGAATGGGCAACAACTTGGTCTCCATGTTTACCGACCCGAGTGTCGGATTGGCGGCGGCGCTGGAAGGCGACTCGAGCGGAGTCTTTTTCAACGCCACCAATGCCAACGCTGCGAACGGCGGATCGCCGGCCACGCTGTACTCGCCGAGCACGTGGGAAGGGGGATCCAGCTACTCTCACCTCAATGAGTCGACGTACAACGGCGGCACCCAAGCCCTTATGACGCCAGCGCTGGCGTCAATGGAAGCCGTCCATGTCGTCGGCAGCATCACATGCGGCATGTTTCAGGACATGGGTTGGACGATCGCGGCGGCGAACTGCGATGTGGCGCTTCCTGTCGAGCTTGCCTCATTCACGGCTTTTGTAGCGGGGGGTGATGTGCTCCTCCGTTGGCAGACTCTTTCCGAGAGCAGCAACGCCGGATTCGACGTACAGACGTATACGGACCGCGGAAGCTTCGAGAGCGTCGGCTTCGTCCCCGGCTCCGGGTCAAGCACAGGGCGCCAGGCGTACGAATTCAGGGTTTCCAATGCTTCTCCCGGCGCAAATCGTTTTCGCCTTGCCCAAAGAGACCTGGATGGCAGCGTTCAGATCCTCGGTGAGGTCGATGTTTTCGTTGAGTTGGCGAACACGTTCGAATTGACGGCTGCGTATCCGAATCCGTTCAACCCGCAGACGACCTTCTACCTCACGGCTCGTGAGACCCAGCAGGCGAGAGTCGAGGTCTTCGACTCCGCGGGGCGCCTGGCGGCGGTCCTTTTTGACGGAATGCTTGAGGAAAGCAGTCGTCAGCGGATTACCGTCGACGGGGCGGGGTGGCCGAGCGGAGTATACTTCTATCGCGTAACGGGCGAGTACTTCACGGCTAGCGACAAACTCGTCTTGCTCAAGTGATCCACCACTGAGCTCGTGAGTGCTACCTCCCGTCCGTGCCAATCGCCGGGCGACACCGCCATTTCCAGCCGACCGCCTAACTTACGGCGGTGAGCAAGCCTGACTACGATAACGAAAAGGCGATCCTGGACGCGTGGGAGGCCAACGCGAAACCATGGATTTCGGCGGTGCGGTCGTCGGCCATCGGCACGCGCGTTCGCGCGACGGATGACGCCATTCTGGGTGCGATACGGGCACTCTCGCCCGCAAGCGTTTTGGACGTCGGGTGTGGGGAGGGTTGGCTCACACGAACACTGGCAAACGAAGGCATGCGGGTCCTCGGTGTGGACGCTGTGGGCTCACTCGTCGATGCCGCCCGTACAGCCGGCGGCGGTGAGTACCTCTGCCTCACCTACGACGAG
This sequence comes from Rhodothermia bacterium, assembly GCA_018679295.1. Classification (GTDB taxonomy): domain Bacteria; phylum Bacteroidota; class Rhodothermia; order Rhodothermales; family JABDKH01; genus JAHHLP01. The sequence goes on along the minus strand of JAHHLP010000313.1, from coordinate 16,343 downwards.
ATATCGGACGGGAAGCTGGAGATTGAGGTTGACGCGGTTGTCTGCAACTTTTCGCTGTTCGGTGGGGAGTCAGTGGAGCGTCTCATTGCTACGTTTCCGTCTCTTCTTCGTCCCGCCGGAGCACTTATCATCCAAACAGTGCATCCCGAGACAGCCGACGGCGTGCTCCCGCACGAGGCTGGATGGCGCGAGGGCAGCTGGAGTGGGTGTGGACCCGGTTTTTCGGACCCTGCACCCTGGTTCTTGAGATCCAAGGACGATTGGATTGACGTGCTGACAAGCCAGGGATTCACAAGGGTTGAGGTGACCGCGCCGATTGATCCGGCAAGCGGTGCTCCCGCATCACTCTTGCTCACCGGACGTATCCGCTGAACAAGCGAGGCACCCCGAGGATAGCCTCGCAGCAACCTCGAGCCGCATCTCGGAGCATGCTCCGGACGCGAAAGTGTCCCGGGCCGTGCTCCCCTCCGCAACCGGTCAGGTGTCCTACCAGACCGTGAAGCCCGGCGAGACGAAGTTCGGAGGCAGGTATGTGGCGAAGAACGGTCCGTACGCGATAACTACCAAAACGACGGCGACCACCGACCAGAAGACCAACCGATCGAGCCGGGGCTCCCAGCCCGTTTTGGCGGGCGGCCTCAGAGTCTCTGACCATGGGATGTCGGAAGGACCTTCACCTTTCCGCCCAGCGACAACGGTCCAGGCAATGACGATAAAGAAGACCAGAATGCCGATGAACATCAGCGTGCCCCCGATGCCGGTAAGTGCTCCACCAAGATCCCATGCCTCACGGGTGTAGGTTGCCTGCGCTCGATAGATGCGTCTGGGCATACCCTCCAGCCCCGCCGAGATCATACCGCGTGCAAAGATGAGCACACCCACGGTGTACAGCCACGATGAAGCAACAGCCCAGCCCTTGCCGACGAGCCCGCGCCCGGTGAGATACGGAATCATCCAGTAGGCTACGCCCATGAGCGTCAGCGCAACCGCGCTCCCGACGGTCATGTGGAAGTGACCGGGAATCCACGTCGTGTTGTGCACTACCTGATTCATGGTGAAGCTGGCGTTGATCAATCCGGTGATTCCTCCGAAAACAAACGTGATCATTGCCAGCAACTGCGCGACCACCGATGGGTCTCCCCAGGGTAGTTTCCGGATCCATCCCAGCAGTCCAGATCCTCCGCGACGCCGTCCACCCATCTCGAGCGATGCCATCACGGAGAACGCCGTTGCCAGACTCGGAAAAAAGACTCCAAAGGTCAGGACCGCGTGGATCGCCTTCATCGTGGTCGATATCCCCGGATCCGTGTACTGGTGGTGAAACCCGGTTGGGATCGAAAGCAGTAGAAAAAGCACGAACACGAACCGGGTCAACGAATCACTCACCATCTTCCCCTCGACCTGTCTCGGGATAAGTGCATACCACGACACGTATGCCGGGAGCAGCCACGCGTAAACGATGGCGTGACCGGTGAACCAGAAGAGTGTTCTTCCGAGCAACGGATCCATCTTGGGAAGCCATCCGATCGACCACGGAATAAGGAATCCGAGGAAGAGTACCGCAATCGGCAGCGAAGCAAGCCCCCACATCACATAGGAGATGACCGAGATATGCGCGAGCAGTGGCACCCGCTCGCCCGGATTCTCCTTTCGCCAGCGATTCCAGATCACCAGCATGTTCGCCAACGCGAGCCACGTACTCACGACTACCAGTACCAGACCGAAGTAGTACGTCCAGTGTGCCTGCAGCGGTGCATACGAAGTGTATAACACGCTGGCCTGGTTCGTTGCGACGGCATAGATAACCAGCACATTGCCGAGGGCGAGGAGTACGAACGACGTCCAGAGCATCCAGGAGACCAGCTTCTGCGACAGCGCCCGTGCCGTCATAAGCGGCAAGAAACCGTTCGAGAACGAAAACGTGAAGATGAGCGCGTTGGCAACACCGTGGGCCGTTAGTCCCTGGTAGTAGGATTTCAGGGCGGGGAAATAAGCGAGTATGTCGATGTTGGCGTACGAAAGAGCCTGCGCGAGACCGTGAAAGATTCCGGCCGTCAGGGCCAGGTATCCGATATAGATCGCCCACCGGATCGGCTTGCGCTGATTCTCGGGAAGTCGATACCCCGCCGTGTCAAAAACGATTGGTTGATACATGCTCACTCAACGATGACTTTTCCGTACATGGTGTGATGGCCGACGCCACAATACTCGTGGCAGATAATCAGATGTTCGCCCGGCTCCTTGAAGGTGTAGGTGTTCCTGGAGATCTGGCCGGGCACGAGCATCATGTTGATTCGTGTGCCCTCTACGTGGAGCCCGTGGAGGACGTCGTTGGACGTAGCCACAAATGTTACTTCGGCGCCTGCGGGCACGCGGATCTCTGCGGGAACGAACGCCCACAGTTGGCCGATCACGACCGCCTCATACTGTCCGGGGCTCGTTTCGCGAACCCCCGGATTATCGAAAGGCGCCTGCGCCCGCATGGTCAACGGATCTACCTCTCCGGCACGACCCGGCAAATGGATGCCCATGGCGATGCTGGCATAAGCCAGGGCCACGAGGCACGCCACTAGAAGCACTCCTCCTAACGACAGAAACGCCTTTTCGTATGTCTCAATGTTCATAGTCGCCTGTCAAGTTCATGATTACCTGTCCAGTAGAGTGATGTAGAAGAGGATCCAAAAACCGAAAATCATCATCAGGAAGACCAGCGTGAGGAACAGCGTTCCGATCACGACAGGCTCCTCCTCCTTCGCCAACTCAGTCGTGGTTTCCTCCGCGATCTCCGGCGCAGACTTCCTGTGTTCGATTTCACTCATGTCGTTGCGGATATTTGCTGAATGATGCTCGTGCGGCAAGAACGTCGTTGATGCTAACGAACGGGCTCCTTTGTCGCCGCCTGTCCCGACCCGGTCCCCGTCGGCAGCGCCCGTATCCGACCGGCCACAAACCTAAGAAAGATCCATAGAACTACGACGACCGGGATTGTAATGCCGATGCGAACGACGTCAAACTCCAGGGCAAGCAGTTGGTTGATCGTCTCCCAGACGTAACCAACCATGGGCACTCCGATCAGAACGATGAGCGCCATCAAGAGAAACACCTTTCCGAAGGACATAAGACTTGGGTGATTAAGTCGATGCCGTGATGCAGTAGAGGCGGAATAGTCTGGCCTCGTCACCTTGCAGCTCAAGTCGCACTAGCCAGCGTGAACGACCGGGACCGTCTTTGAAGCCGGGAATTTAGCCATCATTTGTGGTGGCGTCCAATATGTAGGGCTTTGACTTACGAGAGGTGTCCGAATCACTCGTAATCGCACGATCGGAAGCAAACGACGGGATTGTTTAGGACGAGGTCGGCGTCAACGGATCGATGAAGCCGACGGCCGGCTGACATAAATAGCGAAGGCCCGAGTTCCACCAAACTCGGGCCTTCAAGTTCTAGGTTCCGGTTTCCCACTCCGGGTACCTAGTCCACCCATGTCAGAAGTGCGTGACAAGAAGTGCACCGGTATATAAGACGGTGGAAGTTTCCGCTTTCAGGAATCAAATCCCACTTGCCTTCCGAAAAGCCAACCGCTGGCCTTTCGGCCCAATTTGGGGAGCGAACGAATCGAGTCGGCTCCAGGTCGCAGCGACGCGCTCGTGCAACCGACGCCACCGCGTGCCGCGCTGGACGCCGCACACGCGTAACTTGAGGACGTGCAAACGCACGAACGTCTTCAGGCTTGATCATGCCCATAACCCCTACACCGTTTGAATGGACCTCACATCGATCCTGGATTGGCTGCTCGGCCTCGGTGAGCAATACGGAGTCAACCCGATTATCTTCGCCGCCATATACGTTGGCGCCATCCCGTTTTTCACGCTGTCCATAGCGTGGCTCGTCCGAAACATTCGTAGCGGACGCCCGACCACGCTGCCGATTCTGTCAGCCGGCTTCTTCTTTGTCTCGGCCTACATCTATCTCCTGATCGCAGGCAAAAACATCCCGGCGTGGGTCTATGCCCTTATCGTCGGCCTGCTGATTTACGGCGCGTACAGTTCCTATCTGAAAGTCAAGCGGAGGACAACCGAATAGATGGCATACGACTACGATGTAATTACCATTGGCGGCGGGGCGGCAGGACTTACGGCTTCGGGTCTCGCCGCGACGCTTGGCGCGAGCGCCTTGATGGTCGAAAGCGAGAGGCTCGGCGGCGACTGCACCTGGTACGGATGTGTGCCGAGCAAGACCATCCTGAAGGCAGCCAAGGTGGCCCACCAGATCCAGGACGCCGGCAGGTATGGGCTCCATGACGGCAATCTGCAATTCTCTTTTGCAGACCTGATGGCCCACATTCACCGCGTCCGCGAAGAGGTCTATGAAGACGCCGATCGCCCGGAGATATACGAGAACCTCGGTATAACGGTGCAGACCGGACTTGCACGGTTCGTCGACGAGCATACGATCGAGGTCGACGGGCCGAACGGAGCCCGCCGCTACTCAGGTCGCTATATCGTTATCGCTACGGGCGCAAAGGCGTTTGTCCCGCCCATAAAGGGAATCGACTCGGTAGAATATCTCACCAACGAGTCGCTGTTCGAGTTGGCGGAGCAGCCCGAGCGACTGGCCATCGTGGGTGGTGGACCGATCGGTACCGAAATGGCGCAGGCGTTCACGCGACTCGGAACGAAAGTGACGGTTGTCGACATGCTCGACCGGATTCTATCAAAGGACCACACGGATGCGTCAACGTTGATGCAGAGCCGGCTGGAAGATGAGGGCGTTGCGTTCGAGCTGGGTGCAGGTGTCCGGAAAGTTGCCCGAGACGGTAAGGGGATAGTACTAACCCTGAAGCGAGGCGCGGATCTGCATTCGCTTGAAGCAGATGCCCTGCTCATGGCGACAGGACGACGAGCAAATACTTCTGCCCTCAACCTTGAGGTAGCGGGAGTCGAAACCCATCGTGGCGGAATCCGAATCGACGACCGATGTCGAACGAGCCAGCGCCACATCTATGCCGTAGGAGATGTGACCGGGGAATTCCAGTTCACGCACATGAGCGAGCACATGTCCAAGATCGCGATGACGAACGCTCTGCTCAAGATTCCGATGAAGATCGACAGGAAACACGTTCCGTGGGTCACGTTTACCGACCCCGAGGTAGGGCACGTGGGCGCGTCGGAGCAGGAACTGGCCGACTCCGGAAGAAACTATCGCACCTACAGGTTTCCGTACAGCAAGGTTGACCGCGCCGTCACGGAATCAGAAGCGAACGGATTCATCAGGGTCTATGCTAAGCCATCGTCCGGCAAAATTTTAGGCGCGGACGTCGTCGGCGCCAGCGCCGGCGAGCTGATTTCTGAATTTGCTCTGGCAATGAAAAACGGAGTGAGTCTTCGCCGAATGTCGGACACCATTCACCCCTATCCAACGTACGGGCTCGGTGCTCGGCGGGCAGCCGACCAATGGTACGTTCAAAAGCAGTCACCGACATTGGTGCGAATACTGAAGACAATCTTCCGCTACCGCGGACCGGTCCTGGAGTTCGGTCCCGATGACATCCTTTAGAGCACCTCCAGCTATTGTAGCGTTACTATCGGCGTGCTACTGGTGCGACTCCGCGATCTGAGCCAGCCGCGATTTGATGTCGTCGCCGGACAACCACTTGCCCCGCAAGACAACCCCTTCGACGGCACCGAGGTTTGCAATGTCCTCCAGAGGATTGGAAGCCAACAAAACGAGGTCTGCGCGCTTGCCCGCCGCAATCGTCCCAAAATCGTCCTGATCGGCAAAGTAGTCACCGACGTTGCGTGTTGCCGACAGGAGGATTTCGAAGGGCGTCAACCCAGCCTCCGCCATCCGCTTTGTTTCGTGATGGATCGAGAAGCCCGGGACGCTATACAGCTGAGGCGCATCAGTTCCAAACAGAATCTCCACTCCCTCTTCCTGCATGATCTTCAGCAGCCTCATTCGGGTTTCAATGACTCGCGTTGAAGCGACTTTGTCAGCTTGGGCGCTTCGCTGCCGGTAGCGATTTGCCCACGAGCGGACCTCGTCTGGCGGCATGTATTTCAGCTCGGGATAAGAGGCCAACTCCGAAGCGTCGGCAACACCCCAAAGGGACTCCCACAGCGCCATGGTTGGGACGACCATCGCGCCGTGCTCGATTGTCTTGCGAGCTATCGCTCTCAGCTCCTCGTCGCTAACCTCCCTTTCCGCGGCACCGAGGTAGGCAACGTAGCCGTCGAGGTGATCAAATGTCTCTTGGCCCATCTCCAGCGCATGAAGCAGCCCAACGTCCTCCGGGACGTGACCACCGAAACGCATCTCCAGCTCCTGTGCAGTCTCAGCCATTCGGTCGTAGCTGGCACGCGACATTCCCGGGTGAATCTTCAGGAGATCCCACCCTTCGTCGGCTTGCCTGCGCACCTTTCTCTCGGCCTGCTCCGGACTACGAACGGAGTTGCCGTTGAAACTGGGTCCGGCGAGGTACAAGGCGGGGCCGATCACTTCATCGTCGAACACCTCGCGCTTCAGCTCGAGTTGGCCGTCGTGCCCGAGCATCCCCCGAACGGTGGTCACCCCGTTTGCGACGTAAAGGAACAAGACGTTTTCGATGTACTCACGAGGAGCCGTTGGCGGCGGAATGTGTCCGTGCATCTCGGCCAAGCCCGGGATGACATACCGGCCCGCGCCATCAACCAGCGTTGCATTGGAAGGAACGTCGATCTCGTCATCGGCCCCGACGGCAACAATACGATCACCTTCAACGAGGATTGTCTGTCTCTCAATCAACGCCTCGGAATCCATCGGAATGACGGTGACGCCCACAATAGCCAAAGGGCCGTCTGGAGCTACCGCGTCGGGGATCGCGGACTCCACGCGGCATCCAAACGTCAGGAATGCGACAACAAGCAGGCAAGCGATTCTGTACATAGCTTGAGAGGGATTGGGTCGTAGTCGGTAGTGGAGGAGGAGATTGTACGGAATTACTGCAGGACGTTTCACGGGTCGATAGGGAACGCTGCCCGCTGTGGAGCGTGAGCCTTTTCCACGAACGAAGAAACAGAATATGAAGGTTGCCCTCGCCCAGATCAACCCGACGGTTGGAGACATCGGCGGCAATGTCGACCGAATCCTTGATTATGCGCGTCGTGCGGCCGCGGCCGGCGCCGATCTCGCCGTCTTCCCCGAGCTGTGCGTGTGTGGTTATCCACCGCTCGACCTGCTCGAGAATGACTCTTTTGTCGACTCTTGCGAAGCCGGGCTGGCTCGAATCGAGGCGGGGCTGCCGGACGGTCTTGCCGCCATCGTGGGATCGCCCATCCGAAACCCCACCCCCGTCGGTAAGCGCATATTCAATGCGGCAGTTCTGATCGACGACGGCCAACGAATGGCCACGATCCACAAGGCTCTACTTCCTACCTACGACGTCTTTGACGAGTACCGCTACTTCGAGCCGGGGCATGAACGTGCAATCGTCGAGTGGCGCGGGCACCGGATCGGCCTACATATCTGCGAGGATATGTGGAATAACGAGGAGCAGGCCGACTACCATCTCTACCGGGAGAATCCGGTTGACGAGCTGGCAGATCTCGGGGCTGAGATATTCATCAATATTAGCGCTTCACCGTTTTCGCTGGGCAAGCACCGGCGCAGGACAGAGGTCGTTGAAGAGATCTGTCGCGAGCACGGTCTCCCGTTCATCCTCGTGAATCAGGTGGGCGCGAACACGGAGGTCGTCTTTGATGGCGACTCTCGCGTGCACGCCGCCGACGGTTCGCTCGTACGGTGCGCTCCTTCTTTTGAAGAGGCGCTGATCATCTGGGACAGTGAATCCGGGCCGGAGAAGTGCCCGGCCGGGTATGCCGAATCCGAAGAGTTGCATGGTGCCCTGGTATTAGGCATTGCCGACTACTTTCACAAGACCGGCGCTTTTTCGAAGGCCCTTGTTGGGCTGTCCGGCGGTATTGACTCGGCCGTCACATGCGCGCTCGCCGTCGACGCACTCGGCAGTGACAACGTGGTCGGCGTGACAATGCCTTCGCGTTACTCGTCCGAGGGATCGATCTCCGATTCGCGCGACCTGGCGGAAAACCTCGGAATCGAGTTTCACAACATACCCATCGAGCCGGCGGTGGACGCCTTCGGCAAGATGCTGGAACCGGTTTTTCATGGCACACAGGAGGGAATCGCGGAAGAGAACATCCAGGCCCGATCACGCGGCGTGACACTGATGGGGATCTCAAACAAATTCAACTACCTTCTTCTCTCGACAGGCAACAAGAGCGAGATGTCCGTGGGCTACGCAACGCTGTACGGCGACATGAGTGGAGGCCTTGCGGTGCTGGCGGACGTCTACAAGACGCAGGTGTACGACCTCGCACGATACATGAACGAATGGGCCGGTCGTGAGGTCATCCCCCGGAGCACAATCGACAAGCCGCCATCCGCAGAGTTGCGTCCCGACCAGAAGGACTCAGACTCGCTTCCCGAGTACGACGTACTCGACGCCATCCTCCGACAATACATTGAAGGTCAGCGGGACCTCCGGCGAATCGTCGCGGCCACCGGATACGCTGAGAACCTGGTGGAGCAAATCCTTAACCTTGTTGATCGAAACGAATACAAGAGGCGACAGGCCGCGCCGGGAATTCGGGTGAGCACAAAAGCGTTCGGAATGGGGCGACGGGTTCCCATCGTCATGCGTTGGTCACGAGCCGACGCCGGCATCAAGACCAAGGTTCAAACAGGATGATCGTTCATCTTTCAGGCAAGCTCATTTCCAAGAAGCCGACGCGCGTCGTGGTTGATGTTGGCGGCGTAGGCTATGAGGTCTTCATCCCGACCTCCACGTTCGAGCGACTTCCCGAAGCCGGCTCGCCCGTCCACCTTCACACGCATCACTATCACCGCGAGGACGCCGAGCAGCTATACGGATTTGGCGAGCCTGCGGAGAGAAAGGTCTTTCAGATCATGCTTGGTGTTTCGGGGATCGGACCCAAGCTCGCACTCGCCGCCTTGTCTGCCTTCGACGCAGCCGAGTTGGCCGACTACGTAAGCCGGGGTGATGTCGGGTTGCTCACGAGCATTCCCGGCGTGGGGCGAAAGACGGCAGAGCGCATAATCGTCGAGCTGCGCGACAAGTTTGGGCAGCCCGATCTCATTGTCACCTCGGGAAACGGCGCGGGCGTCGGAACCACCCTCCGGTCGGACGCCGTGGCTGCACTCGAAGCGCTTGGGCTGAGTCGGGCTGCAGCCGAGAAGAACGTCTCCAAGACGCTGAAGGAGAACCCGGAGATTCAGAGTGTCGAGGCGTTGATACGAGATGCCCTTAAATCCGGCCGATGACGCCGGGAGCGTCCTGGTATGGACCCAATCTCGTTATGGCTGACTCCTCTCATACTCCTGCCTGGAGTAGGCATGCTGATCCTGTCCACGTCCAGCCGCTACAACCGGCTGCACGACGAAGTGCATGACGTGATCGATCACGACAGCCATGCCACGATACCCATGGGGCAGCTGTTGACGCGCGGACGTCTTTTCAGGAACGCACTTGTCGCACTGTACACCTGCGTCGCACTATTCTCGCTTGCCAGCCTGCTCGGCGTCGTGGCCGAGGAGATAGGAGCTGGGTCGGAGTGGGTTGTCTTAAGCCTTCTGATCCTTGGAATCGCAAGCCTGTCGCTGGCTGCCATTCTCTTGATCCGGGAAGCACTCCTTTCATTCCGCGTCATCGAGTCGCATCGACGCGACGAGGTTTAGGTGCCCTTCGACGTTTTAGCCGCCCTTCTCTTTTCCTCGGAAGCCCGACTTGATCGCCGCGTCGGTGAGGATACGACGCTGTTCGTCTGACAGGTCTTTCGGGATCTCAATCTCGACCTCTACGAACAAATCGCCCGTGGTCTTGTCCGTCTTCACGCCCTGCCCCGCGAGCCTAAGGCGATCGCCCGGCGGCGTACCTGGAGGGAGGGTCACCTTTATCTTCTTTCCATAGGCATTCGTCACCTGCCGAGTGGACCCGAGCATTGCGTCGAACGGATTGAGTTTGACCGTTATGTAGAGGTCATCTCCGTCACGGCGCAACCGCGGATGGGGGTCGACCTCAAAGGTCACGTACAGGTCTCCGCGCTTGCCACCAGGCCCCTTTCGGCCGCGGTTCTTAAGACGAATCTTTAGGCCCGGTCTAACGCCTTTCGGAATATCGATGCGGATACGCTCTCCCGTCGGAAGCGATACTTCCGTCTTACCTCCCTTAAGCGCCTGGTCAAAGGAGAGCCGGAGCGACGTCGAGACATCGAGTTGAGGCGCAGAGCGGCGGCCACCACCGAATGGCTGCTCCGTACGCTGGCCGCCACCAAAAAGGCTGTCAAAGATACCCTCCATTCCTCCGAACGAGCCGCCGCCGAACGAGCCACCGCCCATCTGCCCCGGACCCGATTCGAAGCGCACATAGGTCCCATCGGGAGTGCGATAGAACTGACCACCGTTGCTGGTATGAAAACCATCGCCGGGACCAAACGGGTTTTTTCGAGCAACGTCATACTCCTTCCGCCGCTTCGCATCCGAGAGTACCTCGTTGGCTTCCTGGACGGCCTTGAAACGTTCCTCGGCCCTGGCATCACCCGGGTTGCGATCCGGATGATACTTTTGCGCGAGCTTGCGATACGCCTTCTTGATCTCCGCAGCGTCCGCGTCCTCGCTTACACCAAGCACTTCGTAGTAATTCTTTTCGGCAGGCATGGGTTCTCTTCTGCCTTCTTATCTTCGTTCGCGTCGATCGGCTTACAAACCGCAGTTTTGTCAGTCTAAGGGGTCAATTTTTATCAGAAGCGGCTGCAGCGCCACCGCAGTAAGCCGTGTATGCGGTATACTCGAAACTGCATAATTCGTGCCACCCAGCCACAATACGACAAATCGACAATGCCGCGCATCCAGAAAGTCCTCATTGCGAATCGGGGCGAGATTGCGGTACGCATCGCAAGGACATGCCGAGAGATGGGTATTGGCACCGTGGCTGTTTACAGCGATGCGGATCAGTCGGCGCTGCATGTGAGATGCTGCGACGAAGCCGTTTATCTTGGACCGGCACCCTCGCGCGACTCATACCTCCGCACTGACTTGATCATCAATGCCGCGCTCTCCACTGGTGCGGACGCGGTCCACCCCGGCTATGGGTTCTTGTCGGAGAACGCCGACTTTGCCGAGATGTTAGCCGCCAACGACATCGTCTGGATCGGTCCTCCGGCGTCCGCGATCCGGGCGATGGGCGATAAAACGGCGGCTCGGCGACTCATGCAGGAGGCGGGTGTGCCGGTTGTGCCGGGCACCGTCGATGCAGTCGCGAGCGACGACGAGACGGCACGGATCGCAGAGGAGATCGGATATCCCGTGTTGCTGAAAGCGGCGGCTGGCGGTGGTGGCAAGGGAATGCGGGTGGTCAAAGGCCCGGACGCGATATCACGAGCTCTTTCGGCCGCCAAAAGCGAAGCGCGATCGGCCTTCGGCGACGACCGCATATTCGTGGAGAAGTTCATCACCGCGCCGCGCCACATCGAGTTTCAGATTCTGGCGGATGCCCACGGCAATTGTCTCCACCTGTTCGAGCGCGAATGTTCGATACAACGGCGGCACCAGAAGGTGATCGAGGAGGCACCCTCGGCGGTTTTGACCGACGAGTTGCGAACCGCCATGGGGGACTCGGCCGTCGCAGCCGCCATTTCCTGCGGCTACGTTAACGCCGGCACCGTGGAGTTCCTTCTCGATGCCGACTACAACTTCTACTTCATGGAAATGAATACAAGGCTGCAGGTGGAACACCCGGTCACCGAGTGGATCACCGGCATCGACCTCGTGGCGGAGCAGATCCGGATTGCGGAAGGTGCCCCTCTCAGCTTCGCTCAGAAGGATCTGTCTCGAACAGGTCATTCGATTGAATCCAGGATATACGCGGAGGACCCTGCAAACAGCTTCCTCCCCGATCCCGGTCCCCTTCTGCGCCATCGGATGCCGGCCGGTCCGGGAGTGCGTGTGGATTCGGGTGTTGAAGAAGGTGGTCAGGTTGAGATCCACTACGACCCTATGATATCGAAGCTCACGGTCTGGGCGCCCACACGTGATCGGGCAATCAGCCGGATGCAGCGTGCGCTGACGGAGTACGAGATTACGGGCGTAAAAACCACCATTCCGTTCTGCAGTTTGGTGATGGAAACCGACGCGTTCCGTTCCGGAGAATTCTCAACCCATTTTGTTGAGCAACACTTCAACCCCGAAGATCTTGACTCGCCAGACCCGGGCGAGGCCCTCGCGATGGCCGTAGCGGCGGCGGTGGCTCGGTCAACGAACGGTCAGCAATCCGCACCTGCCGCGGCGAGCCCTGCTCTCGCAACTCGGTGGCAGGATCGTCGAGAACTTCGCTGAGGTAACGCATGGCCGGCCGACTCAGAAATCGTATTCAGTTCCTCCTCGAACGATGGATTCAGCGGGGGGCCCTTTATCAGCTGCTGTTCATGCTGGGCCTGATCGCAATCGTGGCCTTCAGCGGCGGTCTGCTGGCGGCAAGTTTTACGGGGGTGTTCGGCAATCTCGGGGAGGCTGTTTGGTGGGCGTTCCTTCGGCTCACCGACCCCGGCTATCTCGGAGACGACGAGGGTACGGCCCTGCGAGTAATCTCCACCGCGGTCACCGTCCTTGGCTACGTTTTGTTCATGGGGTCTCTCATAGCGATCATGACGCAGTGGCTGAATCAGGAGATACGCCGGCTTGAGAGCGGCTTGACGCCGATCACTATCGAAGACCACTTCCTGATACTCGGTTGGACCAATCGCACCCCATCCATCCTCCGCGAACTGGTCCTTTCGGAAGGGCGAGTGCGCCGCTTCCTGAGGCGACGAGGCGCGCGCAAGCTGCGCATCGTGATCCTTGCGGATGAGGTCACGGCCGAACTCCGACACGAACTCCGAGAAATTCTTGGCCGGCGACTCCGTCGCGCACAGATCATCCTTCGCTCCGGATCCTCGATGCGCATTGAACACCTGCGTCGCGTCGACTACGCCCGTGCCAGCGCCATCATTCTCCCGGGAGCTGATTTCGCACTCGGCGGCCCGGAAGCTACGGATACGCGAGTCGTCAAGACCCTGATGACGATCTCGAAAGACAACCAGCCGGCGGGCGAGCACGAGCCGTCTGTCGTGGCTGAGATCTTCGACGCACAGAAGATTCCTATCGCCGAGCAGGCATACGATGGCCGTATCAACGTGATCGCAGGCGACGCATTCATCAGCCGTCTCATCGCTCAAACCGTCAGACATCGAGGCCTGTCTCACGTCTACTCCGAACTGCTGTCACACGAGCACGGCAACGAGGTTTACGTCCGCCAGGTCGACGAACTCGCGGGGCTGCCGTTCCTGGCGGCGACGCAGGCCTTCCCGAGGGCGTGCGTGTTGGGTGTAGCACGGCCGCATAGCAAAGGGTTTCGACCGATTCTGAATCCCTCTGGTGACTTTGAGATCGAGCACGGTGATCGGATCGTCCTGATCGCGGGATCCTACGAAGAGAGTCTGCCGGACGAGAACTTCGAGTACTCGGCTCAGGTGGGCGAATCCAATGAGACGGAGCGCTTGAAGATGGCACCTGTCGAAACGAAGGCCAACCGTCGAATTCTAGTACTCGGATGGAGCCACAAAGTGGAGGCGTTGATCGAGGAGCTTTCGGGATATACCTCCGAGAGTTTCGAGCTTGATGTCTTCTCGCTGGTGCCAGCGGACGAAAGGAAGGAAATGCTCAAACACGTCTCAACGGGTGCGAACGGTGTGACGGTTACCCACCTCGAAGGCGATTATGTGCGACAGGCTGATCTTGCGGATATCGACTGGAGCCGGTACGACAACTGCGTCTTCCTCGGAAGCGACTGGCTGGATTCGAGCGAGGAGACGGACGCCCGTTCGATACTCGGTTACTCCGCAATGCGGGCTGCAGTGGAGGCCCAGGCCATCCGGCCGGAGATTCTGATCGAGTTAATCGATCCGTGGAACGCAGTACTTTTCAAGCACCGGCTAGGCGAGGTGATCATTAGTCCCGTGGTACTGAGCCACATGCTGGCTCATGCCTCACTACGACCCGAACTCACCAACGTGTTCGGTGAGCTGTTTGGCCCGGGCGGCGCAGAAATATTCTTCCGACCCGCGTCGGATTATCAGTTGACCGGAAAGACGGTTTCTTTTGAGGAGATCCGGGCGATCAGTCATTCGTGCATGGAGATCGCGATCGGCGTTCGCCTCGCGACCGACTCGCAGGAACCGGGCGGAGGCATGCAGCTCAACCCCCGCCCGGATCGTCAATGGACGATGACCGAGGAAGATGAGATAGTTGTGTTGACGCGCTATTCCTGAGCACGATGAGATCAATTGGGCCAACTCAGACGTTCAGTAACTCCATGTGGGCCAAAATAATTTGCCGGCGCCGGCTTGAAGCAGGAACCTATTTTCGGAATTCGACTTCACCGCCGGTTTCTGAGACCACTACGTGATAGGCGCCATACGGCGTGCACACAAAATGACATCATCTTTGTATCAGATCGCTCGGTCGCTCCGAAGAGCGGTCTTGTCCATCACCCTAGCCATCCTGGCGTGCTGTCCGGTCGCGTTTGCTCAGCCTGCCCCAACGCCGGTACCCGCTCTCCCGCTGGCCGTGCCCGACAGTGAATGGGAGCCGCTGCGCGAGCAGCTCGACCCAGCGTTGCAGACGGCCCTTGAAGCCAGACTTAAGAAAAACGCTGTCTGGAGTCGCCTCCTGTCAGAGAAGCGAATGGCCGTCAGTATCGTCGATCTGTCGGATCGACTCGCTCCGCGCTTTGCAAATGTCAACGGCGACGTAATGATGTATGCGGCAAGTCTGCCCAAGATTGCCATTCTGCTTGCGGCGGCACAGCAGATCGAAGATGGCACATTGGAGCAGACGCCCGACGTGATCGATGACCTCAATGCCATGATTCGGAAGTCCAGCAATCCCGCTGCTACACGAATGATCAACCGGGTTGGCGGGCTGCCGGCGATAGAGACCGTGCTCACTGATCCGCGCTACAAACTCTTTGACCCGAAGTACGGTGGCGGACTCTGGGTCGGGAAGCGGTACGCCAAATCGGGACGGCGCAACCCTGACCCGCTCCAGGGCCTCTCACACGCGGCCACCTCAAACCAGGTCGGTCGATTTTACTACCTCGTCGCCGAGGGTAGACTCGTCAGCAGAGAGCAGAGCAAAATGATGCTGGACATCCTTGCGGACCCCGGAATCAACCACAAGTTCGTGAATACGCTGAGCCGCATTGCTCCCCGCGCCAAACTGTACCGAAAATCAGGATCCTGGAGAAACTGGCATTCTGATTCCGTTCTCGTTTGGGGTCCGGAATGGCGGCGGTATATCGTAGTCTGCCTGGTCGAAGACGAAAACGGAGAGCGCATCATCCGTAATCTTATTCCCGCCGTCGAAAGCGTCCTCAAGCCGGTGAAGGGTCGAACCTGAACCGAGAGCGTTTCTGCGAAGAATGCTCCCCTTCAGTGGCCTGGTCTGGCGACCACGCGGGCCAGTTCTGTGTCCGGCCGCCTTTCAGGACAGGTGGAGGCGCCTGAAATCCGCGGGCGAGTCCCGGGGTGCAAGCTCCGATTCCGCTGAGCACCTCGACCGGCATACTTGAAACTCAGCCTTCGGTCACGATCCGGTGTATCTGCGTGGCGATCGCCAGGTGCTCTGACGCAGAGTTCTTTTGAAGGACGTTGGACATGAGCGCTACCAGGTAAACGTGACCGTCCGGGTCTTCGATCGTCGCAACCGAGTTCATATAGTTGTAAACGTTGCCGCGATACTTGCCGCAATCCTCCCCAGGGTCCTTCTTGCACTTGTACAGACTGCCCGACTTGAAGTACACGGCCGCATCCGCCAAGGCCGGTGACGCGGCGTAGCGGATGCGTCGCTCGGTCTGATACATCAGCCTCTTGATTTCGAGGCTCGACCAGGGATCCACGACCTTGCCTTCCTCCACACGAAGAAGAAATACCATGAGGCCCCGCGGATTCCCGCCGCTTCCGCCTGGCGCCGGTATGGCCGACGACGCGTAGCTGGTAAACAGCGAACCGAGTCGCCAATCATCCTCGGGAATCCCCACGTCGCGCAACGGATCATTTACGACCGATATCGCGATCTCCCCGAGGGTAGCCTTCGGAGTTGTGGCGAAGTACTCCTTTTCCTGAGTCGGGGAAGGAGGATACTCGGCACCAAATGCCCGCATTAATACCACTTCTTTCCACAGCACACTTGCAGCAGCATTTGAACTCGCCGACACGGCGTGGTCGGCCCACTCATAC
>JAHHLP010000118.1 GCA_018679295.1 Rhodothermia bacterium | reverse complement strand
CGTTGACGCTGACAACGGCCGGTGACGCTTTGGCAACGGCCGCGGTTATGGCCGTCTGGCGCGACTGATTGATTGACACATTGGCATCTGCAATTGTGGCGGAAACCTCGGTGCCCGTGCCGGTCGTGTCAGCGTGTTCCTGTGAATTCGCGCTATTGCCGCATCCCAGAAGTAGGAGGAACGTGGTAATGGAGATTCTGAAACTGATCATCTGTGTGGCTTCGGACGGTCGTATGTGATACGGACGCCCTGCTTACGAGTCCTCACAGTTGCCGGTTTCGCGACCGCAGGTGGTGTGCATCGGGTTTTCGGATAAACGAAAAAGCGTGCCGCAACAAGGACGGCACGCTCTTCGGTGGCTATCAACCGGGAAATACTACAGACCCGGAGATTCGCACGATCAACTACAATCCGGGAATACGAATTTGCTGACCGGGGTAGATGAGGTCAGGATCTTTGATGACCTCGCGATTGGCCTCAAAGAGGGCATTCCATTTCATGGGGTCCCCGTACTGGGCCTGAGCGATCTTCGAGAGGGAGTCGCCTTTCTGGATCGTGTAGAAGACGGGCTGTACCTCAATCATGAGATGGTCGATGACCTTCTCAACACTCTCTACATTCCCGGCCAGGAGAACTGCCTTTTCCTTGGTGGCCTGTGAGTCCACGTTGCCGGAAATGGTCACTGTGCCGTCGTCAAACGATACCTGAAGGTCTTCCACCTGCTGTCCGAGGGATTCTCGAATGTCGGCCGTGATCTCTTCGGCTTCGCGACCAGGAAGCACTTTCTTGCCGATAGCCTTCAGAAAACTAAAAATTCCCATCTGTCTTTTCCTCTCCTAGTGAACAAGTAATCTGGCCATCCAGAGTCAGAGGAAGTATACCATCCCCTGGAGGCAACACAAATATCAGCCTCGCAAAATCCAGACGAAATGAGCACTCTGCGAATTACTGAGATTGTGGTCGACTGTGAGCAGGTGTTGATGTATTAAAAGCCGAATAAGCTTGCTCGACCGTATTGCACTGCATGGTGCTATTTGGTTAATTCCGCATTACGAAATTCACAAGATCATTTGCCGTCCAACTGGAGGAAACCATGGCAAAACTTACAACAATTGAAGGCGTGGGAGAGGTGGCCGCCAAGAAGTTCAAGAAGGCAGGCGTCGGCTCCGTTGAGGCTCTTCTGAAGAAGGGATCTACGCCGGCCGGTCGCAAGCAGCTGGCGGAAGCCATCAACATGGATCCGAAGAAACTTCTTCGCTTTGTCAATCACGCAGATCTCATGCGTGTCAAGGGAATCGGCGGCGAGTATGCCGAGCTTCTCGAGGCGGCTGGTGTCGATACGGTGGTCGAGCTATCGAAGAGAAGCTCTGCCAATCTGCATGCCAAGATGGCTGAGGTGAACGGCAAGAAAAAGTTGGTTCGTCAGCTACCCGCGCTTTCGCAGGTCGATGGCTGGGTCAAGCAGGCCAAGGGTCTGGGTAGAGGAGTAAACTACTAGAGACGGAAAACCCGTTAGCGTAACAAGCTGAGGAAGCAGGAATATGTCAGTAGCAAAAGTAATTGAACTCATCGCAGAGGGGAAGACCGTCGAAGCGGCCATTGAGGAGGCGGCAAAGACCGCAGCCAAGACCGTACGAAAGGTGCGAAGCATCTACGTTGACGGGATCCAGGCGATGGTAAAGGACGGTGCGGTGGAGAAGTATCGCGTCAATTGCAAGGTGACGTTTGTAATCGACTGACGTCCACGCAGATCAAGTTTAAGGGGCGGTCGCAGAATGCGGGCGCCCCTTTCTTGTTTGTGCGGTCGTCTATGCGACAAGGGCACCGACTACAAGGCGGATTGCAACCAGGATTGCAAACACCGCAAAGCCCTTTTGGAGTCGGCGTTGATTAATTCGGTGCGAGGCCCATACGCCGGCCCTGGCCGTGAGGGCGGCAGGGATGCTCAGGTAGAGAGCACGCAGCGGATCGACAAAACCGAGAGAGGAGGCGGTGGCGGCGTCCCCCATCCCCTGGACCACGTACGATGCTACGCCGAAGATTGAAATGAGGATGATGGTGGCACTCGATGTGCCCACGGCTACGTGCATCGGGAGTTTCAGAAGGCGATTGTAGGCCGGCACCAGTACGACCC